>CAZMRP010000065.1:0-13282 GCA_964568275.1 uncultured Myxococcales bacterium | reverse complement strand
GAGGTCGAGCGGGCGCTGCACGCCGACACGCTGACCGGCCTGACCAATAGCGTGCTGTTCCGCGACCGCCTGCGCCAGGCCATGCGGCACGGCCGGCGCGCGGGGCAGAAGGCCGCCGTGCTGCACCTGGATCTCGACGGTTTCAAGGCGGTCAACGAACAGCACGGCCATTCGTTCGGCGACCGGCTGCTGACGGCGGTGGCCGAGCGGCTGCGAACGGGGCTTCGGGGCGCCGATACGGCGGCGCGGGAGGGGGGCGACGCCTTCCTGTTCCTCCTCCCCGAGGCGGGTTCGGCGAGCGACGCCGGACTGGTGGCGCGCAAGCTGCTCGAGCTGCTCGCCGAGCCGTTCCAGCTCGAGCCGCACCGGGACGTGCGGGTGTCGGCGAGCATCGGCATCGTGCTGCATCCGGACGACGCGGAGGACATCGACGAGCTGCTGGCGCACGCCGAGGCGGCGATGCAGCGGGCGAAGGGGGCCGGCCGCAACCGCTATCACTTCTACTCCCGGTCGCTGCAGGCGCGGGCCTCGCAGGAGCTGGAGCTCGAGGCGGAGCTGCGACGCGCGCTGGAGCAGGAGCAGTTCCTGCTGTACTACCAGCCGCAGGTCGACGCGCGGCGCGGGCAGCTGACGGGCGTCGAGGCGCTGGTGCGCTGGAACCACCCGCGGCAGGGGGTGTTGCCGCCGGCGCGGTTCCTCAAGCTGGCCGAGGAGACCGGGTTGATCGTGCCGCTGGGCGAGTGGGTGCTGCGCACGGCGTGCCGCCAGACGCGGCGCTGGCGCGACCAGGGACTGCCGCCGCTGCGCGTCGCGGTGAATCTCGCGGCGGCCCAATTCGACGACCTGCGGCTGGTCGACCGGGTCGCCGGGCACCTGATCGAGAGCGGGGTGGACCCGCGGCAGTTCGAGGTGGAGATCACGGAAGGCGGGGCGATGCGCTCGCCGGAGAAGACGGTCGAGCGGCTGATGGAGCTGAAGGCGATCGGCGTGCGGGTGGCGATCGATGACTTCGGCACCGGCTACTCGTCGCTGGGCTACCTCCGGCGCTTCCCCGTCGACACCTTGAAGGTCGACCGGACGTTCCTGCGCGACGTGCCGGACGACGAGGACAACGCCACCCTGTGCTCGGCGGTGATCGGCCTGGCCCGCAGCCTGAACATGTCGGTGATCGCGGAGGGGGTCGAGACCGCGGCCCAGGTGGAGTTCCTGCGCGAGAAGGAGTGCGACGAGCTCCAAGGGTTCCTGTTCAGCCGGCCGATCCCGCCCGAGGAGCTGGCCAAGCTGGCGCGCACGCGCACCACGCTGCTGCCGAACGGGCTGCCGCCGGCCCGCACCAAGACCCCGCCCCGGCAGCGCCGGGGCACCACCCTGCCGCGCGTCACCCCGGCGCGCACCACGCCGCCGGGCGAACCGTCGAGGAGGAAGGACCGATGAACTTCGACTTCACCGAAGACCAGTTGGCCGTCCAGCGCATGGCGCGCGAGTTCGCCGACGAGCAGATCGCCCCGCGGGCCCGGGAGCTCGACGAGCAGGCCGCGTATCCCGCCGACCTGGTGGCCAAGCTCGGCGAGCTCGGCCTGATGGGCGTCGCCATCGCGCCCGAGCACGGCGGCAGCGGCATGGACTACGTGACCTACGTGCTGGCGATGGAGGAGATCAGCCGCGGCTGCGCCGGCACCGGCGTGATCATGAGCGTCAACAACTCGCTGGTCTGCGACCCGCTGTCGAAGTACGGCACCGAACAGCAGCGGCGCGAAATCCTGACGCCGCTCGCCTCCGGCAGGCAGCTCGGCTGCTTCGGGCTCACCGAGCCCGGCGCCGGCTCCGACCCCGCCGCGATGCGCACCACGGTCCAGCAGGTCGGCGACCAACTGGTCCTGAACGGCGAGAAGATCTTCATCACCAACGCCCCCAACGCCGACGGGGCGATCATCTTCGCCACCGATGACAAGGAGAAGAAGCACAAGTGCGTCAGCGCCGTGCTCGTCCCGCTCAAGAACCACCCCGGCGTCACCGTCGGCCCCAAGGAGATCAAGATGGGGATCCGCGCCTCGCACTCCTCGTCGATCTCGCTCGAGGACGTGAAGCTCCCCGCGACCCACCGGCTCGGCGACCGCGGCATGGGCTTCAAGATCGCGATGACCACGCTCGACGCCGGCCGCATCGGCATCGCCTCCCAGGCCCTCGGCATCGCCGCCGCGGCGCTCAACGAGAGCCTGGCCTACGCCAAGGAACGGGAGACCTTCGGCAAGCCGATCGCCGAGCACCAGGCCGTCGCCTTCATGCTCGCCGACATGGCCACCGAGCTCGACGCCGCCCGACTGCTCACGCTGCGCGCCGCGTGGCTCAAGGACCACAAGCTGCCCTACAGCCGCGAGTCGGCCACGGCCAAGGTCTACGCCGCCGAGATGTGCATGAAGCTCACGACCAAGGCGATCCAGGTCCACGGCGGCTACGGCTACCTCAAGGAGTACGGGGTCGAGCGGCACTTCCGCGACGCGAAGATCACGGAGATCTACGAGGGCACGAGCGAGATCCAGCGGCTGGTGATCGCCAACCACCTGCTCAAGGGCTGAGCGCCGGTCTCCCCCGCCCGTGGGCATCGCACGCTACCGCAAGACCCCGCCGCACGCGGTCAAGATCGCGGAGCGCGAGGTGCTCGAGGCCGCGCGCCGCGTGCGGGCCGCCGAGGGCGCGGCGACGTTCGGCCGGCGCGAGCACAAGAAGGCGCTGGAGGTCCACCGCTTCGGCGAGCAGATCGTGTTCGCGCTGCGCGGCGCGCCACGGTCGCGGGAGCTGACGATCCTCGACGGGGCCTGCGGCAAGTCGCACCTCTCGTTCGTCGCCCGGCTGCTCGTGCTCCCGGCGCTCGGGATCCGCGCGCGGATCGTGGGGGTCGACGAGGTGCCGCAGCGCATCGCGACCTGCCGCAGGATCGCCCGGACGTTGGAACTGGAAGGCATGGAGTTCCACGTCGGTCGGCTGGCCGACGTCGCTCTCCCCGCCCCGCTCGACGTGGCCTGGGCGCTGCACGCCTGCGGCCCGGCCACCGACCAGTTCCTGGCGCGGGCCGTGACGGCCGGGGCGCGCTGGATCCTCTGCGTGCCGTGCTGCCACCGGCGCATCGACCGCGGCTTCGAGGCGGCCGGGGTGCCCGCCTGCGGCCGCCTGCGCAGCCGACTGTCCGACGTGCTGCGCGACGCCGCCCGCTTCCTGCGGCTCGAGGCGGCGGGCTACCGCGTCGACGCCGTGGAGTTCGCCGGCGGCGAGATCACCCCGCGCAACCTGATGCTGCGCGCCGAGCGCACCGCCTCCGGCCGGCCGCCGGCCGAAGCGGCGAAGCGGCTGGCCCGCCTGGCCCGCCTGTTTCCCGAGCTCGACTGACCCGCGTGGAACCCCCGACGAGGCGCCGGCGGCCGCTCCAACTGGACATCCCGTGGTCGATCTGGTAGCCACACGGATCGTGCGCGGGCCGCGGGGCCAAGGTGGAAGCGGTTTGCAGCGTGGTCCGGCGCCCCTCGCTTCCGAGGGGGATGGCGCTCGGACCCCGGAGAGGACCAGCCATGAAGGACGGGAAGTTCTTGATTCTCTGCGTCGATGACGACCCCGACATCCTCCAGTCGTTGCAGGTGGTGCTCGAGGCGAACGGCTACCTGTTCGTCTCGGCGCCCACCGCGGCGGCCGCCGCGAAGGTCTACGAGACGTCCAAGCCGGACCTCATGATCATCGACCTGATGATGGAGGAGGTCGACGCCGGCACGCGCTTCGTGCAGCAGGTGCGGGCCGCCGGCAGCCAGGTGCCGATCTACCTGCTCAGCGCGGTCGGCGCCGCCCTGGAGAACAACATCGACGCCGCGGGGCTCGGCCTGGACGGCACGTTCCAGAAACCGGTCGCGCCGCGCGAACTGCTCGACACCCTGGCGGCCAAGCTTCGGAAGTAGCGCGGCCCCACCGCTCCCGTCCCGGTGTACGGGAGCGCGCGGGCGGCTCGTCGCCGGAGTCGGTGGACGGCGCGGCGAGCGCGCCGGAGAGACGGGGAACCCGGCAACCGTTCGGGAGGTGATGCGATGGACTTGCGGAAGATCTACGAGTACGCCCTGCAGCGCGAGCGCGAGGGCAAGCGGTTCTTCGAGGAGAATGCGGGCCGGATGAGCCACGCCGCGGCGGTCGGCGCGTTCAAGATGCTGGCCGACGAGGAGCAGAAGCACATCGACTTCATCCAGCAGCAGCTCGACGCCCTCGGTCGCCAGCAAGCCGGCGACGCGGCGCCCGGCCTGGCGTTGCAGCGGGAGGGCTTCTTCTCCGAACGCGCCGCCTCGGAACTGCTCGAGCGCTCGGTGCTCGAGGCGATGGTGGCCGACCTGCCGGTGCTGCGCACGGCCTACCTGATCGAGCGGGACTTCGCCGAGTTCTACGCGACGGCCGCGCGCCAGGCGCAGGGACCGGCCCGCGAGGTGCTCGAGATGCTCGCCCGCTGGGAAACCGGGCACGCGGAGCTGTTCAAGAGCATCCACGACAAGGCGTTCACCGAGTATTCCGGGATGGCCTGGGGCGGCTGAGCCCACCGCCCGCCGGACGACGACGGCGGGCGAGCGGCGAGGTTCGCGTCAGCTGTTCTCGGTGTTGTCGGCGGCGTCGGAGCACTGCAGGTCGCGGGCGTCGATCCGGCCGTCCGTGTCGTCGTCGCGGTTGTTGTTGCACTGCGTGACCCCGTAGCCGCGCTCCTGGGTGCCGCCGCCGTCGCACTCCGGGTCGGCGCCGTCGGTCCAGCCGTCGCCGTCGTTGTCCAGGCCGTCGGCGCAGTCGGCCGGGCCCGGCGCCGACTCGTCGTCGTCCTCGGAGACGACGCAGTCGGGATCGCGCCGATCGGGACGCGTGTCCCCGTCGTTGTCGATGCCGTCGTTGCAGGCGGTGACGCCGAAGCCCGTCTCGCCGGTGAACGGGTTGATCCGGCAGTCCGCGTCCGCGGTGTCGATCCACTCGTCGCCGTCGTTGTCGATGCCGTCGCTGCAATCGCCCGCGTCGGGCAACGACTCGTCGTCGTCCCAGGCGTTGCGGCAGTGCGGGTCCGCGCGGTCGGTGTTGTTGTCGGCGTCGTCGTCGCGGCCGTTGTTGCAGCGGGTGACGCCCCAACCGACCTCGCCGGTCGTGCTGGTCGAGACGCAATCGGGGTCCCCGGCGTCGGTCCAGCCGTCGCCGTCGTTGTCCAAGCCGTCGCTGCAGTTGGCGAGGGTCGGCGTGGCCTCGTCCCCGTCCCAGGCGTTGGCGCACCCGGGGTCGGCGGCGTCGGTCCGGGTGTCCGCGTCGTCGTCCAGCCCGTTGTTGCAGCGCGCCGCGCCCCAGCCGACCTCGCCCGTGGTGCTGGTCGAAATACAGTCCGGGTCGAGGGCATCGACCCAGCCGTCGCCGTCGTTGTCCGCACCGTCGCTGCAGTTGGCGGTGGACGGCGTGGTTTCGTCGTCGTCCCGCGCGCTCACACAGTGCGGGTCCGCGGCGTCGAACAACCGGTCGCCGTCGTCGTCCAGACCGTTGTTGCAGTCGGTGCCGAGGAAGGCGACCTCGCCGGTGGTTGACGCGCCCATGCAGTCCGGGTCGGAGGCATCGAGCCAGCCGTCGCCGTCGTTGTCCAGCCCGTCGGCGCAGTCCGACGCCGCGGACGACGTCTCGTAGTCGTCGGTCGCCGCGGCGCAATGCGGGTCGAAGGCGTCGATCAGTCGGTCGCCGTCGTCGTCCAGACCGTTGTTGCAGTCGGTGGTGCCGTGACCCACCTCGCCCGTGCCGCCGGTGCCGCGGCAGTCGGGGTCGCCGGCATCGATCCAGCCGTCGCCGTCGTTGTCGCGGCCGTCGGAACAGTGGGCCGTCGTCGGCGTCGACTCGTCGTCGTCCAGGGCGCTGACGCAGTGGCGGTCGTCGCTATCGACCAGCCGATCGCCGTCGTCGTCCAGGCCGTTGTTGCAGCGCCGGCTGCTGAAGCCGACCTCGCCCGTGGCGCTGGTGCCCATGCAGTCCGGGTCGGCCGCGTCGACCCAGCCGTCGCCGTCCCCGTCGAGACCGTCGGAGCAGTCCGCCGCGGCCGGTGTGGCCTCCCGATCGTCGAGCGCGTTCACGCAGTGCGGGTCGGCCACGTCCACCCGCCCGTCGGCATCGTTGTCGACGCCGTCGTTGCACTGGGTCGTCCCGAGGCCCGCCTCGACCATCCCGGTGGCGCAGTCGGGGTCCGCGGCGTCGGTCCAGCCGTCGCCGTCGTCGTCGAGCCCGTTGCCGCAGGTCGGCGGGACGGTATTGGTCTCGTCGTCGTCCAGCGCGCCGCTGCAGCCGGGGTCGGCCAGGTCGACCCGGCCGTCGCCGTCGTCGTCCAGACCGTTGTTGCAGGCCGCCGTGCCGAACCCCGACTCGCCCGTCGCCCCCGGTCCCATGCAGTCCGGGTCGGCGAGGTCGGACCAGCCGTCGCCGTCGTTGTCCGCACCGTCGTCGCAGTCGGCGAAGGACGGGGTGGCCTCGTCGTCGTCCCGCGCGACCACGCAGTGCCGGTCCGCGCGATCGACCAGCCCGTCGCCGTCGTCGTCCAGACCGTTGTTGCAGGCGGCGAGTCCCCAACCGATCTCCCCGGTGGTCGAACCGCTCGCGCAGTCCGGGTCCGCCGCATCGCTCCAGCCGTCACCGTCGTTGTCCGCTCCGTCGGCGCAGTCCGCCGCCGACGGCGCGGCCTCGTCGTCGTCCCGGGCCACCGCGCAGTGCGGGTCCGCGTGATCGATCAACCCGTCGCCGTCGTCGTCCAGACCGTTGTTGCAGGCGGAGCTCCCGAAACCGGATTCACCCGTCGGGGTGGGGCCGGCGCAGTCCGGGTCGTCCTCGTCGAGCCAGCCGTCGGCATCGTTGTCCCGGCCGTCGCGGCAGTCGGCGGCCGTGGGGGTCGCCTCGTCGTCGTCCCAGGCGCTCACGCAGTGCGGGTCGGCGCGGTCCCTCCGCCCGTCCCCGTCGTTGTCCAGGCCGTCGTTGCAGTCCCAACTGCCCCAGCCGGACTCGCCGCGCGGATCGCCGGACGCGCAATCCGGATCGGCGGCGTCGACCCAGCCGTCGCCGTCGTTGTCCAGGCCGTCGACGCAGTCCGCGCTCGCCGGGGCCGCCTCGTCCCCGTCCAGCGCCCCGATGCAGTCCGGGTCGGCGGCATCCACGAAACCGTCGCCGTCGTCGTCCAGACCGTTGTTGCAGACGGCGGTCCCGGGGGCGGACTCGCCCGTGGGACCGGCACCCGCACACTCGGGGTCCGCCGCGTCCGTCCAGCCGTCGCCGTCGTTGTCCAGCAGGTCGGTGCAGTTCGCCGCCGCGGTCGCCGCCTCGTCCTCGTCGCGCGCGTTCGCGCAATGCGGGTCGGCGGAGTCGAACAACCGATCGCCATCGTCGTCCAGCCCGTTGTTGCAGGCGTTCGTCCCGAAGCCGACCTCGCCGGTCGGGGCGCCCCCGAGGCAATCCGGGTCCGCCGCGTCCGTCCAGCCGTCGCCGTCGTTGTCCAAGTCGTCCGTGCAGTCGGCCGGCGCCGGCGTGCCCTCGTCGTCGTCCGCGGCCGACGCGCAATGCGGGTCGGCGGCGTCCACCGCGCGGTCGCCGTCGTCGTCCAGACCGTTGTTGCAGGCCGTGCCCCCGAAGCCGACCTCGCCGCCCGCGCCCACGGCGGTGCAGTCGGGGTCCTCGCCGTCGGTCCAGCCGTCGCCGTCGTTGTCGTCCCCGTCCCCGCAGTCCGCCAGCGTCGGCTCGTTCTCGTCGTCGTCCACCGCACTCGTGCAGTGCGGATCCGCGGCGTCGATCCGCCGGTCGCCGTCGTCGTCCAGCCCGTTGTTGCAGCCCGCCGGGCCCCAGCCCGACTCCCCGGCGGGAAGCGGCCCGGCGCAGTCCGGATCGGCGGCGTCGGACCAGCCGTCCCCGTCGTTGTCCAGGCCGTCCTCGCAGTTCGCGGCCGACGTGCTCGACTCGTCGTCGTCCAGCGCGTGGACGCAGTCCGCGTCGGAAGGGTCCACCCGACCGTCCCCGTCGTCGTCCGACCCGTTGTTGCAGGCGGTCTCCCCGTAGCCCCGCTCCCCGGGCGGGCTGGGACCCACGCAATCCGGGTCCGCGTCGTCGACCCAGCCGTCGCCGTCGCCGTCGAGCCCGTCCGAGCAGTCCGCGGAACTCGGCGCATCCTCGCTCTCGTCCCAGGCGTTGACGCAGTTGGGGTCCCGGAAGTCCCGATAGCGGTCGCCGTCGTTGTCCTCGTTGTCGTTGCAGACCGTGGTGCCGAAGCCGAGCTCCCGGTCGCCCGACACGCAGTCCGGGTCGTCGAGATCGGTCCAGCCGTCCATGTCGTTGTCCAGGCCGTCCTCGCACGCGGGCAGCGGCTCGACCTCGCCGTCCCCGTCCGCCTCGACGACGCCCTCGTCGTCCGAACCCGTGTCGCCCACGTCCGTGCTCCAATCGTCGCCGCAGCCGAGGGGCAGCAGGCCGACGAGCCCCATCGCGATCCACGTCGCGCGCCACGACCATGCCGAACCGCTCATCAAGCACCTCCCTCCGGCGGCCGTTCCCGTCGCCGTGTCGGGCAGTCCCCGAACGGAACCCACGCCGGCCGGCCGTCCGTGCCGAACCCACACACGCTCCTCGACCGTCGCGACCTACGTCGAGACGGGAAATTACCTCGGTTCGCGCGGCGCAGCAAGGGTCGGCTGCAGGCCGAACCCGACGGGACGGTCGGCCCGGCTCGGGCCGGACACCCGTCGAGCGCGCCCGCCGGCCGTCGCGCGGGGCGCGGTGGGTAAGAGCGCGCGGCGCGCTACATCCGTCCGGCCATGATCGTGGTCAACGAGATGACGATGGCGGCGATCGACGCCAACCCGCCCGCCAGACCGAGCTTGCTCTTGTTCCTCAGGAAGGCGACGGCGCCGGTGATCAGGCCCAGGCCGCCGGCCGCCCACATCGCGTACACCTGCACCCACGCCGCCGAACGGTAGGCCACCCACAGCACCGTATCGTCCATTTCCTGGAAGGCTTTGACGTTGGGCCAGGTCTCGACCAGGTGGTAGACGCCGATCCCGAGCCCGAGCGCACCGAGCGCCGTCGCCACGATCCCGAGCCACTTCATCGCACCTCACCTCCTCCGGCGGAGTCGTTCCGCCGGCTTCCCGGGGCCGATGCTACACCCCGAGGCGACGGAAGCAACTCCCCGAGCGCGACGGCGGTTGCGGCGCAAGTCCTGTTGCGGCGCAAGTCCTGGACGCCGCGCGGCGCCGATGGCATCCTGGGCCCGATGCACCGCCGTCCGCGCGTCGCGGAGGACCGGCGCATGAATGGGTGCGGACGCCATGCACGACGGACGACGAACGAGACTGGCGGCGGCGACGGTCCTGGGGCTGGTTCCGCTGCTGGCGGCGGTGGCCGCCGCCTGGACGCCGCTGCCGGTGACCCACGACCCGCTGGTGCGCATGCCGGGCACGCAGCAGGACGACGGCGTGGTGCTGGAGACGAGCGACCGCTGCCTGAACTGCCACGACGGCTACGACCCGGCCGTGGACGTCGGCTTCCACTGGCGCGGCGGCATGATGGCCCAGGCAGCCCGCGACCCGCTGTACTGGGCCACGGTGACCGTCGCCCTGCAGGACTCGATCTGGGCCCTCGGCAACGCCAACGCGGGCGACCTGTGCCTGCGCTGCCATATGCCCTCGGGGTGGCTCGGCGGCCGCTCCGACCCGCCCAACGGCTCGGCGATGCTCGCCCGCGACTTCGACGGCCTGAGCTGCGACTCGTGCCACCGGATGGTCGACCCGATGTTCGAGGCCACCTTCGCCGGCACGCGCGAGGGAAGCGACTGGCTCGGCTACTGGGACGAGCGGAACGTGACGACGCCCGGCTCGGCGACGGCGGCGGCGACGACCCGCACGGCGGACCGCGTCGAGGCGGCCGCCCTGTCGCTGTTCAACGGCAACCCCGCGTACGACGCCGCGTACGGGCCGGCGCTGACGACCTGGACCGAGGCGGGGGGCGGGCAGTACCTGATGGCGGCCGCCGCCGACAAGCGGGCGTCCTTCGCCGACGACACGGCCCGCCACCAGTCCCTGTACAGCCGGTTCCACAAGAGCCGCTACTTCTGCGCCACCTGCCACGACGTGTCGAACCCGGTGTTCGGCAACCTGCCGCAGGCGGCGGCCCGGCCCGGCGACGGCACCACGGTGCTCGCCTCCGAGCGGCAGCCGGCCCACGCCTACGGGCACGTGGAGCGGACCTTCTCGGAGTTCATGGTCTCGGCCTACGGCGCGGGGAGCGGCGCGGCCGGCCGCGGGGCCTACGACCCGTCCGTCTGGAACACCTCGCGTCCCGGCGACGCGATCGCCGCCTGCCAGGACTGCCACATGCCCGACCGGGTCGGCAAGGGGTGCGACAAGGCCGACGCTCCCGTGCGTCCCACGGACAGCCGGGAACACCCGGCGAGCGGCCAGCCGCTGCACGAGTTGACGGGCGGCAACGTGCTCGTGCCGACGGTGCTCGCCAGCACGATTTCCGGCTCGCCGAACTACGACGCGGTGAACGCCGCGCTGCTGCGCGCCGGGCCGACCACGCTCACGATGGACCTCGCCGGCGGCACGCCGCTCAGCGCCCCGGCCCTGCTGGCGGCGGCCGAGCGGGCGCGGATCAACCTGCGCCGGGCGGCGACCCTCGAGGCCGCGACCTACACCGCGGCGTCCGGCGCGCTCTCGTTCCGCGTGCGCAACGACACCGGACACAAGCTGCCGAGCGGCTACCCCGAGGGACGGCGGGTGTTCGTCAACGTGCGGGTCTGGCGCGGCGGCGCGCTGGTCGCCGAGGTCAACCCGTTCGACGGTGCCGCCGGCACGCTGCGTGGACTGCCCGCCTCGTACTCCCCCGCCTCCCCGCCGCTCGGTCCCGGAGAACGACACGAGGACGCGCTGGTCTACGAGATGCACGCGTCGAGCTCGCTGACCGCCGAAACCAAGACCTTCCACTTCGCGCTCGCCGACGGTCGGCAGAAGGACAACCGCATCCCGCCTCGCGGCTTCCGGCCCGCCGAGGCTGCCGCCCGCATGGTCCAACCGGTATGGGACGGGAGTATCGACCCGGGGCTGTTCGACGCCGCCGAGTACTCCGGCGGCTACCACCAGGTCGACCTGCTGGTCCCCGCGGGCGCCGACGGGGTCGAGCTCAGCCTCTACTACCAGTCGACCAGCCGCGAGTACGTCGCGTTCCTGTCCGACGAGATCAACGGCGTGGGCGGCACGCTCTTCGAGCCCACGCCGTCCGGAGAGCCGGTCGCCTACATCGCGGCGACCGACCCGTTCTTCGCCCGCCTGCGCGCCTGGGGCGACGCGATCTGGACCTTCTGGGACCACAACCGCGCCGTGCCCGGGATCTCGCCCGTCCTGATGGCCAGCCTGACCATCGGCGCCACCGGCGACCCGTGCGCCGCGCTCGGCAGCGACGGCACACCCTGCGACGACGGCAACGCCTGCACCCTCTCCGACGCCTGCAACGCCGGCGCCTGCCTCGGCACCGCCGTCACCTGCACCGCGCTCGACGACTGCCATTGGACCGGCACCTGCGACCCCGCCACCGGCCGGTGCTCGAACCCGACCCGCACCGACGGCTCGCCGTGCGACGACGGCAACGGCTGCACCACCGGAGAGAGTTGCCTCGCCGGCGTGTGCACCGCTCTCTCCCCCGACTGCAGCGCTTTCGACCCCTGCACCTACGCCGACACCTGCGACGTCGCCGGCACCTGCTCCGGAATCCCCTACTCCTGCGCCCCGGGTCCGTGCCAGGCCGCCTCCGCGTGCGACGGCGACGGCGGGTGCACGATCACCTGGTCCGCCGCCGGAACCCCGTGCGACGACATCGACCCGTGCACCACCGGTGAGTCCTGCGACGGCGCCGGCGGGTGCGGCGGCGGCACCTACACCTGCGGTGCCGACGCCGATGCCGATGCCGAGGCCGACGCCGATGCCGATGCCGACGCCGCACCCGACGTCGAGCCCGACGGCGCGCCCGACGCCGAGCCAGACGGCCTCACCGACTCCGCCACCGACACCGCGCCCGACGCCGAGCCGGACGGCCTCCCCGACTCCGCCACCGACACCGCGCCCGACGCCGAACCGGACGCCGGACCGGACGGCACCACCGACGCCGCCACCGCCGCCGCCCCCGACGCCGAGCCGGACGGCCTCACCGACTCCGCCACCGACACCGCGCCCGACGCCGAGGCCGACGCCGCGGCCGACGGGACCGGCGAGGTCGACGAGGACGCGGCCGGGGATGCGGCCACGCCGCCCGGCGGCGACGACGGTTGCGGCTGTGCGGTTCCCGGCCGAGGCGGAACGCCGCTGTTCGCCGGACTCGTCACCGGACTGCTCGGCCTGACCCTGCGCCGCCGCCGTTCTCCGCTCCGCTGAACGACCGCCGTCGTGTCGCTCGAACGGGCGGCCGTTCAGCCGAGAACGCGCTCGGCGACCGCGCGGTCGGCGTCCTTGAAGAAGCAGAGCACGACGCGCTCGAGGGAGCGGTACGGGAAGTCGGCCAGGACCTGCCGCACCACGGCTGCGGCCTCCGCGCGCGGATAGCCGTAGACGCCGGTGCTGATCGCCGGGAAGGCGATCGAGCGCAGCCCGTGTTCCTCGGCCAGGGCCAGTGAGCTGCGGTAGGCGTCGGCGAGCAGTTCCGCCGGATTCGGGACCGCGCGGTAGACCGGCCCGACGGTGTGGATCACGTGGCGGGCGGCCAGCCGATGGCCGCCGGTAAGAACCGCCCGGCCGGTGGGAAGCCCGTCGGGCAGACGCGTGCGGCGCAGCTCGCGACACTCGGCGAGCAGCCCCGGCCCGGCGGCCCGGTGGATCGCGCCGTCGACGCCGCCGCCTCCCAGCAGCGTGGAATTCGCCGCGTTGACGATCGCGTCGACGTCCAGCTTCGTGATGTCGCCGACCAGCAACTCGGGCTTCATCGCGGCACCTCTCGGTGGCCGGTCAAGGCCGGTTCCTGCGCCGTCGCAGCAGGCACGCGGCCGCCGCCAGCAGGCCGAGCTCCGCGGCCACACCATCGCCGCCGACGAACCGGCACCCGCAGCCGGAGCCGCCGGACGCGCCCCCACCGTCGCCCGCGGCACCGTCGCCGCTCCCGCCCTCTCCGGTGCCGTCGGCCGACGGGGCGTCCGATCCGCCGTCCGTGCCGGTGTCCCCGCCGTCCTCCCAGCCATCCGTCCCGGCGTCGGCCGGCGGCGGCTCGGTGCCGACCCCCCCACCCAGGGGGGCCG
>CAZMRP010000064.1:6139-13302 GCA_964568275.1 uncultured Myxococcales bacterium | reverse complement strand
CCCTGACCCACATCAAGGCAAGGTGGCTGCCGCCGGAGTTCCCGACATCGCCGCCGATCCTGGTGTTGAGTTACGACATCATCCCGAATCTCGACATCAACTGGTACGGGGACATCTACGTCGACATCCCGTGCTTCGTCTCCTGGTGGTCGGTCTCGTGGGACTTCCCGATCATCTTCGGCGTTGGAGAAGCCCATTGCCCCGGCGGCCCGTGTCCGGATTCCGGACTGCCGGCGGCCTCGCCCGGGGTCGAGTGGGACGGCTTCTACGGACCGGGTACGGCGGCGGCCTGGACGACCAAGGACCTCCAGATCCTGACGAACCCGCCCGGTCGTTTCGCCGGACTTCGAAGGTTGCCGGACACGGACTTGGAATTCCGGATTCGCGCCTGGGTCTACGCCGCCGCGGTCTTCTTCCCCTATCTGTGGCCCCTGATCCAGGGCGTGGAGGAGGACCTCGACCAGGCCGAGGTGAGGATCCGCAACGCGCTCTGGCGCGGACTGGATGCGCTCCACGAGTCGGCGATCGGGTACCTCACGCTGTGGCTTCCGGGCGAGGGAACGCGTCCCTTCACGGAAGGGTTGTTTGAGCTGTTTCGGCGCAGTTCCGATGTATCGGACACGGCGCTGCGGTTCATCGAGGGCGCAGCCGGGGCCGGGAAGACGTTCTGGGACGTCTTCGCAGGTCCGCTCGTCGAGGCCGACTCGGCCACGGGTGCGAGGTTCGACATCTCCGCGATGTACCCGGCGGCAAGCCCCGACACCGGGGAACCGTGCGTCCGATTCGACGTCGTCAGCGACCTAGACTGCGACACGGTACCGGACCACCTGGACGGGTGCCCGACATACTGCAACACGACGGGGTCGGCCGATTCGGACGGGGACACGATCTCCGACTTCTGCGACCTCTGCGCGTTCTCTGCGCGCACCGATCTTGTCTCGGCCTTGCCCCGTCACTCCTTCGACTACAACGCGGCGCCGGGCCACGGACCGCCCGTCGCTTGGGACTTCGACGGCGACGACGTGGGCGACCGCTGCGACCTGTGTCCCACGATGAGCGTCTATCGCGACGGCCTGACACGCGCGAACGAGGAGGCGTGGATTCCGCGGGAGGGCGGGTCCTCCACGGTGGCTGGCGGGACCGCGCCCCATCCCGACGACCTCGACCGCGACGGCATCGGCAACCGCTGTGACAACTGCGAGAACGTCGCCAACCGCGACCAGTGGAACTGCAACGCGACCGACGAGCGGGCCGACGGCCGCCTGATCGACGACCCGCCGACCCCGGACGCAAAGGGCGTGGGGGACGCCTGCGACTGGCTGCCGTGCGTCGACTCGTGCGGCGTCGCCTCCGGGGACGACAAGGTCCAGCCGGAGGTCGAAGTTCCGTACGACCCGGCCGAGGGCTGGTTCATCCCGCCCGACGAGGAGCCGCTCAAGTCCTTCGTCTGCCCCGTCGGCTCGGCATCCGAGACCAGCCCGGAGATCATCACCCTGCACACGAAGGTCCGCGGCTGCCACTGCGACGAAGCCGAATACCGAGCCGCGGTGGCGGGAACCAACCCGCGCTGCTTCACCGAGTTGTGCCCGAGCGAAGGCTCCGCCACGGGTCGCTGGGCCGACGCCGCCTACGACGGCCGGCGGTGGGACTACGCGCTCTACTCCTACTCCCGGGCCTTCCGACTGGATCGGTCTGCGGGCTTGGCCGGCGAGAGACTGAGCGCGTCCGGGCTGCGGGAGTACTACCGGCCGGCGGGGAGCACGGAGTCGACCGATCGCGTGACCGAACAGGAGTGGAACTGGATCAGCCAGCCCGAGTTCCCCGCCGGCAAGAAGTACGTCCGGATGTGGCTCAAGCCGGCCGAGACTCCACTTCGATTCGGCGGCTACTACGACTGGGAAGGCAACACCTACACCGCTTGGACGTGGGTCAACCCGGTCGGTGTCCGGCTGCGCTCCGGGGTGCGGGAACCGCCGCCGTTGGGCGGCGGGACGAGCATCACCTTGCCCTGGGAGCTGAACGAGGACGGTACCTTCGCGGCGATCTCGAACCCGTTCCTCGACATCCTGGAGCGGTGGTGCTACGCGGCCGACTGCTGGGGCTGGCCGGATTCCTTGTTCTTCGACGACGAGCCCGACACGGATGTGGTCGGTCTCACGGTCAGCGGCCTGGATCCGTACTCGGGCCGGCTCTCGTGGGTGCTCGGCACCAAGCTGGCCACCGCCTCGGTGTTCGAGCTGAAGGACTTCGCGGCCGCGTTCGCCTACGACGCGAACCGCGACCCGAACCGCTACTGGACCTTCGGTGGGCGCGATGCGTCGAACCGGGTGACCGACCAGATGTGGGCGGCCCAGCTTGCCGTCGTCGACGAGATCGGCACGAAGACGTTCGTCGGCTCCGAGGGATTGCTCGTCCCGTTGTCCAGCGGGCCGCTGCCGGAGGGCACGACGGCGTTCTTCGAGGCGTCGCCGGTGCACGCCAACGGGCCGTGGCCCTCGGAACGTATCGGCGCCGCGCTGGTCTGCGCCGGGAGCGGTTTGTCCCCGGCGACGAGCCCCGGCGGCCTCTGCGACGGGTTCTGCCCGAACGTCGACGTGGCCCTCGGCCTGGTGTCGCCGCCGGACGGCGTGGTCCGGCCGGCCGGCCGGCTCCTGCTGGTCGGCGGCGAGGGGCCGACCGGGCCGCTGGACGACATCTGGGTCTACGACGAACGGGCGACCTGGCAGCCGCCGTCGGACGTGAGCCCGGGCGAGACCGGCCCGTGGCCGTCCGGTTGGTCGCTGGTCGGCATCCTCCCGGGTGCCGGTGAAGGCTTGGCCGCTGCGGGGAGCGTGCACGTCGGTCGCGCGCTGTGGCTCGTCGGCGGCAAGACGAGCTTGGGACCGACGGCGGACATCCTGCGGGTGGACCTCGACACGGGGGAGGCCGAGCGGATTCCGGCGGTGGGCCTTGGCCTCACGCCTCGGCTCGCACCTGCCGTGACGTACGACGGGATGAGGAACGCGCTGACGGTGTACGGTGGGACCGACGCCTCCGGGCACGGCTTGACGGACCTCTGGTCGTTCGACCTCGGCACGCGGACCTGGAAGAGCCTGGGGTCCGCGTGCGCCGGCTCCGCCTGCCCGCCGGCGACGGGTCGCGAGGCGCTGTACGTCCACCCGCTCACCCGCGCGCCGACGGCGCTCGCGAGCCGCACCACGGCGACCGCGTCGACCCTCTCCTGGACCATGCGCAACGGCCTGTGGGAGTCGGCGGAGCAGGACCCGGATCAGGTGGCCGACTGCGACGGCGACACGGCACCGGAACTGATGTTCGGGGCGCGTTGCAGCATCGGCTCGGGCGGGTTCCCGGACTACGGCCGGTTGCGTTGCGACGGCGGGCGGCTTGCCTGTCAGCCTCCGGTGGCTCCCGGTTCGCTCGCCTGGGAACCGCGAATGCACGGCGTGCGCGCGATGGCGCGCGCCGACGCCAACCTGCTCGTGCTCACGGGTGATCGCCTCGAGGAGTACCGTTTCGGGCCGGACGGCTACCCTGCGCTCGAGCGAACGATTCGGTTGCGGCGGGCCGGGCACGACCTGGCGGTCGCCCCGGGCGCGTGGCTCGTGGCCGACGACGGCGGCGTGTCCGTCTATTCGGAAGACGACGGCGCCCTCCTGGCCGAGGTCCCGGCGTGCGGAAGGGTGCGGCGAGTGTTCGTGGACGGCAGCCTGGCCATCGTCGTCGGTCTGCGCTCGATCCTGACGGTGGACCTCGCCGACCCCGTGTCGCCGGTGGTGCTCGATCGGCTGCGGTTGCTTCCCTTCCGGGACCACCTCGAGCTCCTCTCGTGCGGCGACTGCGGGTGGCTCGAACGGGGCATCGATCGGCTCTGTGACGCCTTGGGGGCCTGCGGCGCGTTCGGCCGGTCGGCCGCGGCGTACGCCGAGCGCCGCCTGTTCCTGGAGCTGCTGGGCGTGCTCTACGTGCTGGACTTCCGTCACGACGTCGTGCCCGAGATCGCCGGTTCCGTTCCGATCGGCCTCGCGACGGACATCGTCGTCGAAGGGCGACACGTCTACGTCAATCGGGCCGGTCGCCGAACGGCGCTGGTGACGGAAGCGCCGGACGGTTCGTGGGTCCTGGCGGGCGAGCACGACGTGCAGACCTGGGTGGAAGGGGTGGTCGACGCGCGACGGTGGGCGGTACGTTGGGACCGTGGTCGGCTGCAAGTCGCGGAAAGGCAGTAGGCCATGGCCCGCCCGTCTTTCTTGCGTGTCCTGGCCGGGATCGTGGTCGCCGTCGTCGGGTCGTCGTGCTCCGGCTGTCCGGATTCGCCGGGCACGGACGACGCGGAGACGGAGGACTGCACCTTCGCCTCGTGCGAGGCCCAGTGCCGGTCGGTCGCCCTGTGCTACGGAAGCTGCTCCGGCGGGGTGTGCCACTGCATGTCATGTGGAACGGACGCCGACGTGCGGCTCGATGGCGAGGCCGACGTCACGCGAGAGGACTCGCGCGACGTCGAAGAGATTGCCGACGTTGAACAGGACGACGGCCGGGACGTCGCCGGGTGCGAGCACGTCATCACCGGCGAGACGCGCGCCGGGGCGTCGCCGGGCGTGACGTGTCGGAGGCTGTCGGTAGACGAAGTGGAGAAAGCCCTGTTGCACTTCTCGGGTTCCGGGGATCGCGTGGCCTTCAGCGGTGGTGAAGTAGCCTCGGCCTTGTGGGAAGTCCGGCTTGGCACCGGTTGCATAGCAGAGTTGGACAACGCGGAAAGCCCGATCCCCGACAGATACGCGGTCAATACGTACCCCTCAGTGGAAGGCGACAGAGTTGCATATGTCGCCGAATGGATGCCGACCCCCGACATCCTCCACTGCGAGTTGCGACTGCTCGACCTGACAACCGCCAACCACCGGGTGCTGGTTCCGAGCGATTCCGTCTACGGTGCCGGCCGAGCGTGTTCCATGGACCACGTCGCCCTGGAGTACCCTTGGATCGTCTGGCGCGACGTGCGGGAGCATCCGCTGGGGGCAGGGCCGGAGACGGTCGGCCTGTACAACTCGGACGCCGTGGGGCTGAACGTCGAGACCGGAGAAATCGTCAACCTGAGCCTGGAACCCCTAACCGGCCTTCGGGTCTGGGGCGGAGTCATCAAGACCGATCTCCACGGGGCCTGGGCTGTGTTCAATGCCGGCTGGCGCGACGGGACAGGCATGCTGGATCCGGTCCATGAGGAAATCGTGGCCGTCAATCTCGTTTCCGGCGATCGGCGCCAGATCACCGACGTTCCGGGCGACCAGTACTTCCCGACGATCACAGTACCGTGGGTCGCTTGGACGGACACCCGGTGCTGTGCGGGGGACTGCGACTCGATGAGCCCGTGTTCCAACGACATCTACGGCTACAACTTGGAGACGCGGGAGGAGCACGCGCTGGTGGTGGCGGGCGACACGATGCAGGGCGACCAGGTCGACGGCGAGGGGCCGTGGCTGCTGTACGAAGACCAGCGGGGCGGCGACGACCCGACCCGCGACGGCGACCGGGAGGAGGACATCTTCGCCTTCCACCTGCCGACGAGGACCGAGATCCGCATCACCGACTGGCCGGGCTACGAGATGCTCCCGCGCGTCTACCGCAGGGAGGACGGCAGCTACGGCGCCCTGTTCGTCCACGAGATCAGCTACCACTACGCCACGTACCGCCTGTGGGACTGCGACCTGCCGGAGCCGTCAACGCCATGAATGACAGGTTCCCCAGGCTCGGCTCGATCGGCGTGGCCGGCGTCGTGCTTGCTGCGGCCGGCGGTGGTCTGTCGGCCTGCGCGAACGAAGAGCCGGTGCCGCCGCACGACCCATCCTGCCTGCCGCCCGACGATCCGACGATGGCGGTCCTCTGCATCAGATCGATTCGACCGACCGCCCCGAACTCACTCGAGATGTTCACCGACGGTGCCCTTTTCGGCTTCGACCCGGCCGTGGAAGGGCGCTCGGTCGAACGACCCATCATCCTGACTCTCACCGGCATCGGCTCCGGCGACGGGGTGGTTCACCTGCGCTACGGCGAAGGGAACAGCGGACCATGCACGTATTCCGTGCCGACCGCGGCCGCGGCCGAAGCAGGAGTGACGTGGGAGGGCACGAATTTCCGCCTCGGTGCCGAGTCCTTGGCCGAGTTGGACATCGTGCTCTGGTACGATCCGGACGGGGGCCCACCGGTTCATCTGCTTGTCCACCGGGCAAGGCTCAGCGGCCAGTTGCCGCCCGACCGGCTTTCGATCGGCGCCTGGTCTTGGGACGAGGACCGATGGACCAGCGGCGGCCTCATCCACGGGTTGATTCCGGTGGCCGAAGCCCGCGTCACGCCGGCTGACCCGTTCTTTCGCAATGGGATCACGGTGTGCGGGGTTCTCTCCGGCGACGACGGCGTCCTGGGGGACTCCACCGACGATTGTGCCTCCGACCCTGCCACCTGGCAGTACCCCCCGGATGCCGAACTCGACGGCGAGCCGGCGTGGACCTTCCGCGCGACCTTCGCCGCGGAGGCGTGCCTGGTGCAACCCTCGGCCGCGACGCCCCGATAGTCGGCCCAGCGCGCGCCCCCGATGCGCGCCTACGACGACGTGAACGGGAACATCCTCGGCAGCACCGACGTTGTGGATCCGGGCCGCACCGCGGGGTACGCTTGGTTTCGTCCAAACGATGGCTCGCGCCCAGTCTCGGGCGGTTCCTCCAGGCTGACCCAGCCGACCTGTCGTTCACGGTGGTGCCCGGGGTCTGCGACGGCATGGCAGCTGGCGATGGACAGGACTACGCACGACGCGTCTCGGCGAATGCCAGCCCGTACGGTTGTTCCAGGGTGGGGCTCAGCCGAAGCGCCGGCTTCCATGTCGACCAGCCTCGCGCTGCTGCCGGTCACCGCGGTGCCGGGATAGGCAGACGTGGCGCTGCCACCTTTCGAGGTGGCGCTGCAGCCGGTCGACACCGCGCTGGACCGGGCCGACGCGAGACTCGAGTCGGGCGCAGCCACGCCGAGGTTGGCCGTCAGGGCGCTGTACTCGTTCGACGCGGCACCATGGCCGGTCGGCCGGACGCTCGGGTCGCCCGATCCGGCGCTGCTCTCCGCAACTCCGACGCCATGGTCGGTCGAACCGGCGTTGCAGCCGCGCGCACCGGCACCAGGGC
>CAZMRP010000064.1:0-6039 GCA_964568275.1 uncultured Myxococcales bacterium | reverse complement strand
CGGCCAACCGGGCCTTGCAGCCGCGCGAATCGGCGCCAGGGCCGGCCAACCGGGCCTTGCAGCCGCGCGAATCGGCGCCAGGGCCGGCCAACCGGGCGTTGCGGCCGCGCACACCGGCGCCAGGGCCGCACGCGCTCGATCTGCGCCGTGACCGCAGCGCAATTCGTCTCCGCGAAGCGGCGTGAGAATTCCACGCAACGAACCGCTCGTTCCGCGCGATGCCTCTCCCGCCGCGCGAGGGAGCCGAATCACCGGTTCCGGGACGCGGTCAGCAGGTCGGCCGGCACGCCGATGCCGGCGACCAGAAGAGAGAGGAAGCCATGAAGAACAAGAATCTGCCCAAGTGGAAGCCCGAGGAGACCGTCCGATTGGGCTTCGCCATGCACGAGGAGGCGAGCCGGCACCAGACCGACCTGGCCCCACGGGTCGATGCCGCTCTGCTCGCCACCCTGCTCGCGGACTCGCTCGAGTTGCGCGACGCCTCCGCCGGGGCCTCCGGTGCGCGCGCCACCAGCCAAGCCGCCACGCAGGCCCAGAAGCACGTGCTTCGCAAGGGCGGTGCCCTCATCGCCGCAGTCCGCAACGCGGTCCGACGTGTCCATCACCCCGACAAGGCGCTCCAGCGCAAGTTCGGCGTCGGACTCACCGTGCAGCAGACCGTTCCCTCGGTCCTCGCCGGCCTGCAGGTGATCGTCGCTGCCGCCGAGGAGTACCCGGCCGAGACCACCGCCGCCCGCATCACCGATGCGGACCTCGCCGCGGTTCGCGCGGCGCGCGACGAGTTGTCGTCGGCCGACGAGCACCAGGAGCGGTCGAAGGTCAGCGCCCGGCAGGCCACGGCTCGTCGTCGCGCCACCCAACTCCGCGTCCAAGAGTCGGTCGCGCGCATCCTGGCCGCGGCGGGCATCGTGTTCCGCGACCGGCCCGACGTGCTGGCCCGGTTCACCGCCGTGGTGCCGACACGGTCGAAGCGCCTGCGGGCGTCGGACGTCCGGCCCGTGGATTCGCCCGCGCCCCCCAGCCCGCCACCAGCCTGACTCCACCTGGCGGTCCCACCCTTCGCATTCCGCCGCACACCGCTCATCGCCCTCCATGGTCCGTTCGCACCCCGGACCGGCAAACCCCGTACGCGTGCGACAGCCAGGGCTTGCCCCTTGACACCCCGTCCCGTGTGCCGGAGGCTCCCGTCCCTGGAGCCCGGCGGGCGGGGGACCGGCCGGCGGCGGGTCCAGCCCCGGGGGAACAAACGCCGTTTGCCCGGGGTTGGGCGGCGCGAGGATTGACGCATGGGTGAGATCTACGAGTTCCTGGCGCTCGGCGGCCCCGTGATGATCCCGATCGGCCTCGGGTCGATCGTGGCGCTGGCCATCTTCCTCGAACGGCTGTGGGCGATGCAGCGCAACGCCGTGCTGCCCCCGGGGCTGGTGGACAAGGTCGAGCAGAGCCTGGCGGACGACAAGCCCGAGGAGGCGCTCGCGGCCTGCAAGGAACGCTCGTCCTCGCTGGGCCGGGTGCTCGAGGTGGCCGTCACGCACCGCGAGGACAGCCGCGAACTGCTCCAGCAGCGGCTGGAGGACCGCGGGCGGCACGAGGGGGTCCGGCTGGGCCGCTACGTCGAGGGGGTCGGCGTGATCGCCCAGATCGAGCCGCTGATGGGGCTGCTCGGCACCGTCACCGGGATGATCAAGGTCTTCCAGGAGGTGGTGGCGACCAGCGAGCACGGCGCCGTCGATCCCGGACAGCTCGCCAACGGCATCTGGGAGGCGCTGATCACCACGGCCGCCGGGCTGATCATCGGCATCCCCTGTCTCATCGCGTACAAGTACCTGGAATCGCGCAAGGAACGCCTCCTGATGGAAATGGAGCAGGGGGCGTCCAGGGTCCTCGACCGGCTCAAGGGCAAGGCCCCGGCGGCGGCCCCGGCGGGCAAGGACTGAGCCGTGCGGTTCACCCGGCCCCAGGACGCGAGGCGCCAGCGAGGGGTGGCGATCGACATCGCCCCGCTGGTCGACATCGTGTTCCAATTGCTGATCTTCTTCATGCTCGCGGCCTCGTTCGTCCGCAACCCGGTGCTGGACATCAACCTGCCCAAAGCCTCGGCGCGGCCGAAGGTGCAGCCGAAGGGGGCGGTGACGGTCTACATCCTGAAGGAGGGGCGCACGGACCGCTTCCGGGTCGACGAGCAGGTGGTGAATGAGACGGAGCTCAAGAACGTCCTTGGGCGGCGGTTCGCGGACGACCCGCGGACGGTGCTGCTGATCCAGGCGGACGAGCGGGTGCCGCACGGGGACGTGGTGAAGGTGATGAGCATCGGGCAGGAGGTGGGGCTGGTACGCCAGGGGATTGTGGCCAGCTCCGAAGCGCCGGCGGAGGGTGCTCCGCCGTGACGTCGTCCGGGCCGGCCGGGGGGCGGGCGAAGAGCGCGGTCCGGTGGCGGCAGGCCGCTCTGCTGTTCGTCGGGGCGCTGGCGACCGCGCTGGCGGTGCTTCCTCCGGCGGCGCGGGGCGACGAGGGCGACCGCGACCGGCAGGAGGGGGAGAGCCGCACCGGGCGGGTCGACGACCCGGACGAGTGCACGCAGGGCACGGCCGATTCGAACTACAAGGAGCGGCTGCGC
Organism: uncultured Myxococcales bacterium; assembly: GCA_964568275.1. Lineage (GTDB taxonomy): Bacteria > Myxococcota_A > Polyangia > DRWM01 > JAAZOP01 > JAAZOP01. Next base: position 3,422 of record CAZMRP010000064.1, on the reverse strand, counting down.
GGCTGGCGGACCGCGCGCGATCTGCGGCCGCACCGTTGGGTCCGGGGGTTCCGTGAGGTCACCTTCCGCAACATCCACACCAACCGCTCGGCGAAGCTGCGGCTGTTCGACGAGGACGGCGAGCTGACGGACGAGGCCAAGGCCGAGGTCCGGCGGATCTGGAGCGACTCGGTGGGCGGGGACGGCCGGGAGATCAAGGACCGGCTGATCAAGATCCTGTACTTCACGGCGATCAAGTTCAACGCCGAGGAGATCGTGATCATCTCGGGGCACCGCGACGACCGCAGCGAGTCCTCGACCAGCCCGCACTGGCAGGGGCGCGCGGCGGACATCATCGTGCCCGGCACCTCGTCGCGCCGCGTCTGGGAGTACGTGCAGACCTACGGCAAGGTGGGGGTCGGCCGCTATCCGGTGTCGGGGTTCGTCCACGTCGACGTGCGCAACAGCTCGTTCTTCTGGGAGGACGTCTCGGGGCCGGGGCAGCCGAGCTGCTACTACCAGGTGGACCGCGACCTGGCGCGCCAGTACGACGAGGACTACGACGAGCACCACGACGACCCGCGGCGGCTGCGCGGCTACCACGACTGGCGGGAACAGCAGAGCAAGCGGCGGCGGGCGGCCGACTGAGGTCCAGTCCGGGGCCGGGCCTTGACCGTCCGGGCGGCGTCGAAGTACGGTCCGGGCGTTCGGACCGCTGCGGGGCCGTCGCCCGGGGAAGGGTGCCATGTCGGAGAAGGCCAAGATCCTGTTCGTGGACGACGAGGAAGCGATCCGTTCGCTGATCCTGACCGTGCTCGAGGGCGACGGTCACACGGCCCACGGGGTCGGCACGGCCGCCGAGGCGATGCAGGCGGCGACGGCCACGCCCTACGACCTCGTCGTGATCGACAAGAACCTCCCCGACGGCTCGGGAATCGACTTGCTGCGGGAGCTCAAGCGCAAGCACCCGGAAACCGAGTTCATGGTCCTGACCGGCTACCCGTCGCTCGAGTCGGCGATCGAGGCGTTGCGGGCCGGGGCGTTCGACTACCTGATCAAGCCGGTGCTGGACCTCGACCTGGTGACCCAGAAGGTCTCGCGGGCGCTCGAGCGTCGCCGGCTGCTGCAGCAGGCCTACCGGCGCGGCGACGCGCCGGCGTCGGGCCTCGACGTGCGCGCGTCGGCGCAGGCGCTGGCGCGGCAGGCCGGCGTGCTGCGGGCGGCGGTGGACGGCGGGAAGTCCGCGGAGGCGAAGGAGCTCGCGAAAGCCGTCGATGACGCGGCCCAGGAGCTGGCCCGGCGTCTCGGGCGGGGCTGACGTCGCGGGCGCCGGGCCTCCGGCGTCGGAACGGTCGATGCGCGAAGCGACGAAGGCAGACGGCGGAAGCGAGCGGCGAGGCGGCGGCCCGTGGCGCCGCGCGCTGCCCGCGCTGTGCCTGGCGCTGCTGTCCGCCTGCGAGCGGAGCACGGTGCTGGACGACGACGCGGCGAAGGTCGAGCTCAAGGCGCTGGAGCGCGTGTTGGCGGATACGGCGGACCTCGAGCGGCACCCGGTGCTGACCGACGGCGACGTCGACCCGCTGCGGCTGTTGCGGCTGCGCGACCCGCGGGTCGGGCGGGCGCGCGAGGCCTGCGTGCGGCAGTACGAGGCGATCGCGCAGGCCTACGAGCAGAACCAGCGCTGCCAGACGGCGCTCGACCTGCTCGAGCGGCGGATGCACGACCTGCGGGAGGACGCGGCGGACCCGGCGGCGCTGGTGGCCGAGGCGGAGCGGGCGTGCGTGCCGGCGTTCAAGTCCGAGGAGCGGATCGACCAGTCGCGCGAGGCGTGCGACCGGGAGCTCGGCCGCGTGCGCCGGGCGCTCGGGCTGCCCCGTTGAGCCTGCCCGCAGCCCACCGGATGACGCCGACGCGCGTGTTCGTCTCCGGGGCGGGGGCGAGGACCCGCGAACCCTGATTCCCGATGCTCCGCCGATCCGGCGAGACCTCGTGGTAGGCTGACGCCTTTCGGGGGGGCTGGAGCGCGACGATGGAAGACCGGCAGCGGAACGAGGGGGCGGCGGGCGTCGTCACGGGAGCGGCGAGGGCCGAGGGCTCGACCTGGCGGTTCCCGAAGGAGTTCTGGCTCGCCAACCTGATGGAGCTGCTCGAGCGTGCCGCGTACTACGGCTTCTTCATCGTGCTGACGCTGTATCTCACGAGCGTCGTGGGTTTCTCGGACAAGGAGACGGGGATCCTGGCGGGGCTGTTCTACGGCGGCATCTACCTGTTGCCGCCGTTCTGTGGGGCGGTGGCGGACCGCATCGGGTTCAAGCGCGGCCTGCTGCTCGCCTTCGCCCTGCTCGCCGTGGGGTACTTCTTCCTCGGGGTGTTCCACGGCAAGGTCGCCGTGGTGTGCTTCCTGGCGCTGGCGATGGTGGGGGGAGCGTTCATCAAGCCGCTGATCACCGGCACGGTGGCCAAGACCACCAGCGAGGCGAACCGCGCTCGCGGCTACTCGCTGTTCTACTGGGTGGTCAACGTCGGCTCGTTCTCCGGGAAGACGGTGGTGCCCTGGATCCGCCAGGGCGTCGGCCTGGAGTACGTGAACTTCTTCTCGGCGGCGATGTGCGTCCTGGCGCTGCTGGTGGTGCTGTTCCTGTTCAAGCCGCTCGAGCCGGCCCGGGAGCGCAAGTCGCTGCGCGACGTGTTCCGCTCGCTGCTGAACATCCTCAAGACGCCTCGGCTGATGGGGTTGACGGTGATCGTGGCGGGGTTCTGGGTGATCCAGGCCCAGATGTACGCGACGATGCCGAAGTACGTGATCCGGCTGCAGGGGGAGGGCGCCAAGCCGGAATGGCTGGCGAACGTGAACCCGCTGGTGGTGGTGCTGTGCGTGGTGCTGGTGACCCAGTGGATGAAGAAGCGCCAGGCCGTCACCTCGATGCTGGTCGGCATGATGATCATGCCGTTCTCCGCGCTGGCGATGGCGCTGAGCACGACGCTGATCGATTACACGGGCGACTCCGTGGATTTCGGCTTCGTGGCGCTGCATCCCCTGACGGTGATGATGACCGTCGGCATCGCCCTGCAGGGGCTGGCGGAGTGCTTCATCTCGCCGCGGTTCCTCGAGTACTTCTCGCTGCAGGCGCCGAAGGGGGAGGAGGGGACGTACCTCGGGTTCAGCCACCTGCACTCGTTCCTCTCCGCGATCGCGGCGTTCTTCATGTCCGGGTTCCTGCTGGACGCCTACTGTCCGGACCCCGCGACGCTGCCCGCGGGTCTGACGCCCGCGGAACGGGCGGCGTACTACGCCGAGGCGCACCACATCTGGTACTACTTCATCGGGATCGGGTTCCTGGCCGCGGTCGCCCTGTTCGTGTTCTGGGTCGTAACTCGGCGCATCGACCGCCGCGCCGCCGCGGCGGGCGCCTGAGCGGGGGGCGGGGCGGCTAGCCCCAGGC
>CAZMRP010000063.1:0-13398 GCA_964568275.1 uncultured Myxococcales bacterium | reverse complement strand
TCGGTGAACACGACGGCGATCCAGTCGCGGGTGACCGGCACCTGCGCCGCGGGCACGGCGGTCCGGGCGGTCAACGCCGACGGGACGGTGGTCTGCGAGAGCACCGGCGGCGGCTCGCAGCCGGTGTTCGCCTCGTCGACGACCGGCTCGACGACGTACCTCACGACGTCCTGCCTGAACTACTCGGGCGGCACCGTGTCGATCACCGTTCCGGCGGCCGGTCGCATCGTCGTCGAGGCCAACGCGTACATGCTGCTCCATCATACCAACGGCACGGCGGATCTCCTGGTCGTGGGCATCGGCTCCAGCGCGACCGACTGCGGCACGTCCTACAACCAGGTGCACGAGGAGATCCCCAGCAGCTACCCGACGGCCAGCAGCATCGACTTCACGGCCGCGGTGCGACGCGCTTTCACGGTGACGGCGGCGGGCACGTACACCTACTACCTCAACGGCTACATGAGCTCAGGGTACGCCGCGAGCACCGACTGCTTCTGGTACGCCGAGATGCACGCGACCTACATCCCCAGCTGATCGTCCGACCGCTCGGCCGCCGCATCCCGCTCCGGTCGTCGGCTGTCCCTCCGTCCCGCCTTGAGGGCTCGGGGTCGAGCCGGTAGACTGGGCGTCCGATCCGGGGGCGGTTCGTCGGCACGGGGAGGTGCGAGATGCGTGTGCAGCAGGGACGGCGCGGGTTCGCAGCGGTGGTGGCGGCGGCGGTGCTCGCGGTGCTCGGGACGTCGGCCCGGGCCGACTGGCCGATGTCGCGGCGCGACCCGGAGCGGACGGGCTACGCCCCGGGCTCCACCTTCATCCACCGGGCGGCGCCGCTCTGGCGCTACTTCCTCGGCGGGACGCTGGGCGCCGAGCAGTACTGGTCGGGCGACCTGGACGGGGACGGCACGCACGAGGTGGTGTTCCTCAGCGGCGGCAAGGTCGTCTCCAAGCTGCCGAACGACACCGTGGTGATGGACTCCCCGCTGCTCGACCTGTTCCGCATCGACCGGGTGGGCGACCTGGACGGGGACGGCACGCGGGAGATCGTCGCCTCGGGCGCGGCGGGTCGGGTGTACGTGATCGGGGCCGACGGTGCCGTGCTGTGGCAGACCCCGGAGGGCTCCTTCGGCAACGTCGGTGCGGTGCGCTTCGGCGACTTCGACGGCGACGGCCGGGACGAGCTGTACGTGGCGGACCAGGCCTGCGGTTCCTCCGGGTCGTTGGGCGACGTGGCGCGGGTCTACTCCTTCGCCGGCGGCGTCGCCGCCACGACGCAGCTGTTCCAGCTCGAGCGGGGCGTGCGGGACTACGTCTGCGGCAACTACGACACGCTGGGCGACTTCGACGGCGACGGGCAGCTCGACATCCTGGCCCAGGGCAACCGCCACTTCTACCTGTACTCGGGCGTCGATGGGCATCACGTCGGCACCACCGCGGACCTCGGCTCGATTCCCTACGGACTGACGATCACCGACGTCCAGGACCTCGACGGCGACGCGGCCCAGGAGGTCGTCTGTTTCGTCAACAACTCGTACTCGCCGACGATCAACTCGCGCCGCGTGTTCCTGATGGACTGGGACGCGACGGGCGGGACGCTGGTCAAGCGCTGGGAGCGGTCGGTGGCCGATGTGGCGACGGAGGAGCACCGGTTCGTGCACCACGGGACGGTCGACCTGGACGGCGACGGCACGTGGGAGGTGGTGACGTCGTTCTGGGCCTCGCCCCGGGCCCGGTTGCACGTGCTGGACGCGACGGACGGCACGACGATCGACTCGGTGCTGGACGCGACGGTGGAGGCGGTGCTCGACCTGGACGGGGACGGGACCGTGGAGGTGGTCGGTCGCAGCGAGACCGGCGCCTTGACGGCCTACGAGTTCCGCTCGTTGTCGCTGGTGCCGCGCTGGACGCTGCCCGGCCGGCGGGCGGTGCAGGTGGTCGACGTGTCGCGGCGGGCGCGGCAGGGCGGCTATCTGGTGCCGCTGGCGCTCGACGTGGACGGCGACGGACGCGTCGAGCTGCTGCTGACGCGGACCAACGCGGACGGGGAGATCGCGGAGCTCCTGGCCTACGACGCGGAGCTGGCGACGCCGACGGTGGCGGCGAGTTACGCGCTGCCGGCGGGGACCGTGCCGGTGACCTACCAGCCGTTCGCGGACATCACCGGGCCGGGGGAGGGGCTGCAGCTCGGGCTGGCCCGCAACGACGGCTACCTGGTGGTGCTGGGCCGGGACCTGACCGCGCTCAACGAGCCCGGGGGGGACCAGGCCGGGCTGCGCATCGGCGGGTACTACTCGGGACGCAACGGCTTCACCGCCGCGCCGGTGGCGGCGGACCTGGACGCCGACGGCTGGAACGAGATCGTGGTCCGCAATTCGCGCGGGGCGCTCGACTGCCTGCGACCCGCCGGCGCCTCGCTCGTCGTGCCGCCGGCGGTGGCCTGGTCGCGGCCTCGCGAGTCGTCGCCGACGCTGGTCGACGTGGACGGCGACGGCGAGCGCGAGCTGGCCAGTCTGTGGACTTCGGCCGACCCGACCGTGCCGCAGCAGGTGCGGCTCACCGCGGCCGACGGGACGACCGTGGTCTGGACGCGGGCGGTGACGGCGGCCGGCGAGAGCACGACCTACGACCTGGTGCCGATGGGCGACCTGACGGGCGACGGGCGGGTCGAGTTGCTGTACCACCTGATGGTGCAGTCGACGGGCAACGCCAAGCTCAACGTGCTCGACGGGGCCACCGGCGCCCCGCTGTGGACGACGCCCTTCGAGACGCTCGTCGCCGGCTCGGGCTACGGCAACTCCGCCGCCTTCGATCTGACGGGCGACGGACTGCGCGACCCGTTGGTCTGTCCGCGGAACACGATGATGCAGTTGCGGCCCGCCGACGGTACGGTGGTGACGACCGTCGACGCCGGCTACTGCACGTTCCCCTCGATCTGGGACGTGGACCGCGACGGGCAGCCGGAAGTGATTTCCTCGGGCTCCCACTACGCGCTGCGGACCTTCACGCGGTCGATGACCGAGTTGTGGCGCGAGACCGGGACCAAGAACCACACGCGCACGGTGGGGGCGGTGGCGGAGTGTCCCGGCCAGGTCCGCTTCGCCGAGGGCTCGAACAGTTCGGCCGTGCTGGACCTCTGGAACGCCGGCACCGGCGCGCTGCTGGCCAGCCTGACCCTGGCCGGGGGGTCGAGCTACGCCACGGAGGCCGACGCGCGCGCCGCCGGCCAGCGCCTCGGGATCCTCGGCAACGCCACCACCAAGCAGGACCTGACGGGCACCGGCACCGTCGGCGTGCTCGTCGGCTCGACCGACGGCTGGCTCTACGCCGTGGATCCGTGCGCCGCCGCGCTGATCTGGTCCTACAACTTCCGCTACCCGGTGGGCGAGGCGGTGTTCGCGGACGTGACGGACGACGGCGCCGACGACCTGCTGGTGAGCGTGGCGGACGGCTACCTGTACGCGGTGGGGCGCGAGCGGTTCCGGGCCCCCGCGGAGGTGCTGGACGTCGATCCCCCCGCGGGCTTCCCGGCCGAGGACCGCGACACGATCGAGACCTTCGACACGCTGTACGCCGCCTGGAGCGCGGTGACCGGGGCGACGTCCTACGAGTACGCAGTGCTGACCGCGGGGGGCACCTTCCTGACGCGGCCCAACTTCATCGACTCGGGCTCCTCCACCACCGCCACCGCCGCCGGCCTCGGCCTGCGGCTGGGCGGGACCTACTACGTCGCCGTGCGGGCGATCGGACCGTCGGGCAGCTCGGCGGAGACGCTGTCGGACGGGATCCAGGTGGTCGACGAGACTCCGCCGACCATTACCTTGCGGGCCGGACCGACCCCCTTCACACCCGACGGGGACGGCGTCGACGACACGGTCAGCATCGTCGCCGACCTGGCCGATCCGACGGGTCTGGCCGAGTGGTCGATCACGATCTTCCAGCCGGGCGGAATGGCGACGGCGCGCACCTTCGCGGCGCGATCGCTGGCCGGCTCGACGGCCACCGACTTCGTCGAGTGGGACGGCCGGGACGACGGAGGGACGCTGCTGTTCGAGGCGGACTACCCGGTGGTGGCCGTCGTGACCGACCAGGCGGGGCACACGGCCACGGCCAGCGCGGACCTCCAGCTTCGGCTTCCCGCCGGCGCGGACGCGGACGCCGACGCGGACGCGGATGCGGATGTCGAAGAGGATGTGGCGGCGGACGCGGACGCCGACGCGGACGGCGACGCGTTCGAGGACGTCGCGGCGGACGCGGATGCGGATGTCGAGGAGGATGTGGCGGCGGACGCGGACGCGGATGCAGACGCGGATGCCGGGGCCGACGACGGCAGCGGCGAGACCGGAGGCGAGGGGTGCGGGTGTCGCGCGGCGGGCGGCGGCGTCGGCTGGCTGGTGTGGCTGGTTCCCGTCCTGTGGTGGCGGCGACGGCTCACGGGCTGCGGGCGATGCGGAAGCCGATCGAGGTGATCACCGTTCCGGGCAGGTGGCCGTAGCGTCCCGCCGCGCGGCACCCCTCGGCCGGCAGGTTCCAGGACCCGCCCTTGACCAAGAAATGCCGTTCGTTGGGCAGGAAGCGGCTGTCGCACCAGTTGCGGATCGTCCCCGCCATGTCGCGGACCCCGTACGGGGACTCATCGATCGCGAACGTCCCGACGGGCTCGGGCTGGGGCCGGCCGGGACGGGAGTAGCGCATCTTGCAGAAGGTGGCGTCGAAACGGTTGCCCCAGGGGTAGAACCGGCCGTCGGCGCCGCGGGCCGCCTTCTCCCATTCGAACTCGGTGGGGAGGCGCCAGGGCAGGCAGTCGCGGTTCGCGCGCCAGCGGCAGTAGGCTTGGGCGTCGTCGAACGAGATGCCGAAGACCGGGTAGTCCGGGAGCCAGGCGTCGCCGTCCTTGTCGCTTTCCGGAATCTCGAAGCAGTCGCCGACGCACGGCCAGTAGTAGCCGGCCTCGCGGCCCGTGCGCGGGGTGCGGCGCTTGGCCTGCTGCAGGTCGATGTCCGCCAGGTCGTTGATGAAGTCCAGGTACTGTCCGCAGGTGACGCTGGTGCGGCCGATCAGGAAGCCGTCGAGGTGGAGCCAGCGTTTCGGCAGCGAGCCGGCGGCGGCGGGGTCGCCGCCGGAGATGAAACCGCCGGCCGGGACGTAGACCATCTCGGCACCGATGGCTTCCTCCGGGAGCAGCGTCACCGCCAGCCGTTCGTGGTTGCCGCGCTGCAGCAGTACCGGCAGTCGGGCCTGGCGGAACCCAGCGAGGCCCAGGCTCACGAAGTAGCTGCCCATTCGGAGCGGCAGGCGGTCGCACGGCGTGGTCCCCTCCCACACCACGTGCTCGGCCTCCGCGCGGTAGTTCCGTTCGGTGTAGGCATGGACGGTGACCCGGGCGCCCGCCGGAACGGACAGGAGGGACAGCGCCGCCATCCCTTCGAGCTCGGCGGCGAGGCGACCGCCGTGGTACTCCGTGACGAGCTGGCGGTTGATCCAGGCGTCGTCGATCCGTCCCTGCCATTCGGCCTGGCGGAGCTGCTCCCAGTAGTAGTCCGCCAGGGTGGCGCGGGCCTCGGCGTGGTCGGACTGCAGCTCCACCGCGTGTCGCAGGTGGGTCAGGGCGTCGTTGAGCGTTCGAGCGCGTTCCTGCTCGAGGCGGACGACGTCGTCCTCCATCGCCCACAGCCGCGCCTTGCGCTCGATGGGGTCGTGCGGGGGGATCGTGGCGCGCAGTTCCGCGGCGGCGGCGCGGCGGCCGGCGATGGTGCCGCTGAGGCTGGCGTGCTCGTCGAGCAGTTTCCGGGCGAAGCCGTACTGTTCGGCGGCCTCGCGGGAGCGGCGTTCCCGTTCGACGGCGCCGCTGACGAAGGCCTCGACGGCGAGGAACAGCTGGCGCGCCGATTCGTAGCGGTCTTCCTTCCGGCGGGCCATCGCCCGCAGGCAGATCGCCTTGAGGTCGGCCGGGATCGGCGTGCCGTCGGCCGACTCGTCGAAGGTCGGGTCGGGTCCGGCCACGACCCAGGCGATGGTCTCCATCGGGGTCACGCCCTGGAACGCGGGCCGGCCCACGAGGATTTCGTAGAGCGTGGCGCCGAGGGAGTAGACGTCGGAGCGGGCATCGAGCTGGTCGTGACGGCCCATCGCCTGTTCGGGCGCCATGTACTCGGGCGTGCCGAGGATCGCGCCGACGGAGGTGCCGCCCGCGATGCTGCTCGGCCGTTGCGCGACGCTCGGCGGCGCGTCGCCCCGGGCCGGGCCGACCGGCTCGGCGACCGGGGCGCCGATCACCTTGGCGATGCCCCAGTCCATCACGAAGACCTCGCCGAACGGCCCGACCATGATGTTGGCCGGCTTGATGTCGCGGTGCAGGATGCCGTTGGCGTGGGCGAAGTGGATCGCCTGGCACACCTGCTGGAACACGCCGAGCAGGCGCAGGCGGTTGTGCTCGCGCCGCGCCTCGGCGTCTCCGGACCTGATGTGCGCCAGGATCGTCGAGATCGCCTCGCCCCGCACCCGCTTCATCGCGAACGCCGCCGTGCCGTCGGGCAGCGCGCCGAGGGCGTGCACCGGCACGATGTTGGGGTGCTCCAGGCGACCCGTGATGCGGGCCTCGGCCAGGAAGCGGGCGCGGATCTCCGGGTCCCGCGCCAACTCGGTGTGCATCACCTTGACCGCCCCGATGCGGCCGATGGCCGGGTCGTGCGCCAGCAGGATGCGGCCCATGCCGCCCTCGGCGAGCTGCGCCTGGATCACGACGTCGACGCGCGGTCCGTTGGCGGGCAGCGGGTCGTCGAGCGCCCCCGCGGTGCTGGCGATCAGCGACGGGTGGGAGGTCGGCGGGTGGGTCGCCACCGTCCGCGTGTCGTCGGCCGGGTCGGCCGCCGGCCCGGCCGGAATGACGGCACTGGGGAGCGTGCGGCCGGCCGGGTCGGCCGCCGCCTGCCCCGGTTCGCGACCGGGCGACGGCGGGCGCTGGTTCGGTCGGCTCCTGTCGTCGTGCTCCGCCATGGTTCTCTTGCGGGACCCGAGTGTCACGCTCCCGGTCGCGCGGCACAGGATGGCACGCCGCCATCCCGGAACCCGGATCCGCCAAGTTCGCAGCAAGGATAGCGATCGGCGCCTGCCGCGCAAGTCCTTCCGTCAGGCACGTTCCGTGCACGTGGACCCAGGACGCGGTACAATCCATGGCGTCGGCCGTGGGTGCCGCGGGGCGAACGAAGCGCACGAGGAGGGAAGCCCGATGAAGAGCCTGGGTCTGTTGGTCGGCAGCAGTCTCATTGCCTTGGCCGCCGGGATTGTGGTCGTCGGCGCCTGCGCCATCGACGACGACATCACCTGGATCGCGGGCGAACAATGCACCGGGGACTGCGACTTGGCACCGGCGTCCGACTACGCCTGCGACGTCGACTCGAGTTGTACGCCGACGGAGGGGTGCATCGACTGGGACTGCACCGAGGACGACTTCGGCGGCAATTCGCGCGATGTGTCGGCGGACGGAAGCGCGGACGTCTCGGACGGTGTCGACGGCGGCGTCGTCCCGGGCGAGTGCGATGCGTTCGGCGGCGGCGCCACGCTCACCGACGCCCAGGAACTGACGCTCGACGTCACCGAATCCGAGCTGTCCTGCTGCCCTACCAGTTCCAGCTGGTTCCGTTTCTCGATCCCGGCCGGTACGCGGTTCGCCGTGGACGTGGTCCCGTTCGCCGACTCGCAGGTGACGTTCCTGCTGTATGCCGAGGACGAGACGGTGCTGGCGGGCGCCGAAATGAACGCCGAGGCCAGCTTCGCGGCCGACGCGGCGACGAGCGCGACCTACTTCCTGCGCGTGCGGTCCGCCACGGAAGCGATGGCCTACTACTCGCTGACGGTCCGGGCGGTCGTGGACTAGCGGATCGGGGGAGGGTCGAGTGCCGGGCGCGGTGCAGCATGGTAGAGTGCCGGGGCGAGGGAGGAACGTGACATGAGACCTCATTTGTGGTTCCTGGTCCTGGCGCTCCTCGGTGCGGCGCTTGGTGGGTGGTTCGCCGCGTCGTGCGCGATCGATGACGACATCACTTGGGCCGGTGGAGGGCCGTGTACCGGCACGTGCACGTCGCCGCCGCCCGCGTCCTACGAGTGCGACGTCGACTCCAGCTGCACGCCGAGCCCGGGGTGTACGGACTGGGACTGCACCGAGCGGGCGGACGACTGGGTGACGCCGGACGCGGCGGACAGTTCCGCGGACGTGGGCGGGCCCCACCCGGACGCCGGTGAGGATCTGGGCGACATCGCCGCCGGCGGCGACGTGCCGGACGAGGGGGAAGACTGCGTGCCCGTCGGGGTGGGGTACGACCGAGCGTCGGCCGAGTTCGTGACCGTCGGGGTCGTGGAGTCGGGCTTGTCGGCCTGCCTGACCGTGTCCGGCTGGCTCCGGTTCGACGCCGCGGAGGGGACCCGCTACGAGCTCGAGTTGTCCGCGGTCGACGGAGCTGCGCTCGCGTTCCAGATCTACTCCGGCGCGGACCCGGCAGTGGTGTCGGCCGCGGTCATCACCGGGACGGGCAGCTACGGGTTGGAAGCGGCGGAGAGCACCGCCTTCTACGTCCGGCTCCGGGCGGTGACCGTCGAGCCGACGGCGTACACGTTCTCGGTCCGAGAGCTTCAGTAACAACCCGGAATCAAAGGAAGTACGGGTCGCTTGCCGATGGGGTTTCGGCGCCGCCCGCAGGGACCTCGACCGGCCCAACCGACGAGAACCACTTGACACCACGGGGCTTCGTCTGGTTATCTCCCGGGTCCCGGTGATGTCTCCGGTCCGGACCTGCAGTGGCCGGATCGGCTGTTGGAGGTGATTTCGTGAAACGGACCTACCAGCCGCACCGAACGCGGCGCCAGCGAACGCACGGTTTCCGCAAGCGGATGGCGACGCGGCAGGGGCGCGAAGTGATCAACCGGCGACGTCGCAAGGGCCGCCGTCGCCTGGCTCCGGCGGACTACCGGAAGTAGGCGCGTGCCGCAGGAGCCACGCGGTGGGTTCGGGTTTCCGAAGACCCGCCGGTTGCGCCGCAGGTGCGACTTCCTCGCCCTGCAGGGCGGCCGTGGTCGTGCGGCAGAGAGCACGACCGCCTCGGGCACGACGCGGTCGCGGCGTTGCCGGGCCGGGCGGTTCGTGGTCTTTCTCCGGCGCCGTCCGGAAACCGCGCCGGGGCGTCTCGGCATCACGGCCTCGGCCCGCGTGGGCAACGCGGTGCGGCGAAACCGCATCCGTCGGCTGATTCGCGAGGCCTACCGGACTGAGCCGGCGCTGTTCCCGGCGGACCACGACGTCGTGGTGCTGGTGACGACGGGCGAGGGTGGATGGACCCTGCGAGGGGTCGTGGAGGAACTGGCGCGATGGAAGCAGCCGCGAGCGCAGGCGGGCACCGACCGGTCGTCCCCGGCGCGGTGAGTCGCGCCACGCCGGAACCTCCGGCTCCGCCGTCGCGGAGCTGGTGGCGCGTCAGCCCGCTGGCGTGGCTGCCGTTGCTGGTGATTCGGCTCTACCAGTGGACGCTGTCCCCGCTTCTCGGGTCGACCTGCCGCTTCGAACCTTCCTGTTCGCGCTATGCGTTCGAGTGCCTGCGGCGGTTCGGTCTGGTGCGCGGCGCCTGGCTGGGCGCGCGTCGACTGTTCTGTTGTCATCCGTTCCATCCGGGCGGCAACGATCCCCCGCCGCAGCGCTGGACCGATCCCCCGGCCCGCGCCCGGCGCGAAGGAGGGTGGTAGGGCGTGTCGACGAACGTCCGGCTGGTCGTGGCGGTGGCGCTCTCGCTGGGGGTGGTCCTCGCCTTCGGATTGCTCGGTGACCTCTGGAAGGACGACGACGGCTCCGGCAGCGGCAAGGCCGGGGTGCAGGCCGCTCCGCCCGCTCCGTCCGCGGCTTCGAGTGCGACGGCGACCGCGGAGGTCGTCCCGGTCGAGAACGCCGCCGTGGCGGCACCGGCCGTGCCGGCCGTGCCGGCGGTCGAGGCGGGCGCGGCGGCTCCGGTCGAGCCGGCGACGGCGGTGGCGGAGGCCAGTTCCGCCACGTCTCCCGCGCCGGTCGTGCCCGCGGGGCCGGTCTCGTCGGCGGGGGAGGCGCGCGAGAAGCTCGAGAACGGCGCGGTGTCGGCGCAGGTCTCGTCCCGCCGTGGTGCGCTGGTGTCGTGGAGGCTCAAGGAGCCGCGGTTCGACGAGACCGTGGCGGGCGGCCGCGTGCCGCTCGACCTGGCCGCCACGGCCGACGGCGTGATGGGCCTGTACTGCTACGACGCGGCGGACGTGTCGGGCAGCTACGCCGACGTCTGCCCGGACGAGTACGTGCTGCGGCGGGACGGGGACACCGTGTCGCTGGAGGGCGTGCCGCGGCCCGGGGCGCGCGTGCGGGTGCAACAGACCCTGCGGCTCGGCACGCCCGACAATCCGTACGCCGTGCGGCGGACGATCGTCATCGCGCCCGTCGAGCCCGGTCAGGTGGTCCAGAACCTCGTGCTCTGGGTCTCGGTGGCCCATCCGGAGCCGCGGACCAAGCCGTCCGGCGGGTGGCTGTCGCCGGCGACGAACGAGCAGCAGGGGCTGTGCCGGGTCAACGACGAGCTGGGTCGGACGACACGCGGCGGCGTGACCGCGGCCTCGCGCTACCACGGCGCGATCAGCTGGGTCGGCGTCGAGGACATGTACTTCCTGTCGGCGTTCGGTTTCGAGAAGAAGGACCCGCCGAACCGCCGCGACTTCTGTGTGCTCGACATCATCGGCGCCGAGAACCGGTCGCCGCTGCGGGCGACGCTGCAGTTCGCGCCGATGGACCTCGGCGGCGAGCGGGTCTTCGAGCTGGTCGGACATCTGGGCCCCAAGTCGCTCGACGTGCTGGGGAGCATGCCGATGCTGGCCGGGCTCGACGAGGCGGTCGACTTCGGCTGGTTCAGTCCGCTGTGCATCGTGATGCTCCGCGTGATGGAGTTCCTCTACTCCCTGGTCTCGGTCTGGGGCATCGCGATCATCCTGCTCACCGTGCTGGTCAAGCTCGTGCTGCTGCCGCTCACGCACTGGTCGACGATGTCGATGCGGCGCATGTCGGCGCTCAAACCGCTGCTCGACGAGATCAACCAGAAGTACAAGGACGACAAGACCCGCAAGAACCAGGCGGTGATGGACCTGTACCGGACGCACAAGGTCAACCCGCTGGGCGGCTGCTTCCCGCTGCTGTTGCAGATGCCGATCTGGATCGCCCTGTACCGGATGCTCGGCGCCAGCACCGAGCTGTACCACGTCCCGTTCCTGTACCTGCCCGATCTGACCCAGGCGGACCCGTACTACATCCTCCCGTTGGTGCTCGGCATCTCGATGTTCGTGCAGCAGAAGATGACCCCCACCACGGCCGACGGTGCGCAGGCCAAGGTGATGCTGTACGGCATGCCGATCATGTTCACGGTCTTCATGCTGTTCCTGCCGTCGGGCCTGAACCTGTACATCTTCACGAACACGCTGCTGTCGATCGCGCAACAGCAGCTGTACAACCGGTTCGTGCCGATCCCGGTGCTGCAGGCCGTCAAGGGAACGGCGTCGGCTGCGAATCCGGCGGCGCCCGCCGAGGCGGCCGCGGACGGCGAGCGGCGCGGGCGTTCGAGGAGGAAGCGATGACGGATCCCGAGGGAGCGGACGGCTGGGGCGACGTTCTCGACGAGGACGGCGGAGCGGCGACCGGCGGGCCGGAGGATGCGGCGGCCGGGTCGGAGGCGGAGTCGTCGGCGGCGGCCGCCGCGGGCCCCGACGACGGCGACGCCGTCGCCGCGGCGCTGCGGGTGGCCGAGGAGGCGAGTCGCGAGATCATGCGCCTCTCGGGTTTCGACGTGCGCGTGCTGGCCGTGCCGGGCGATCCGGTCCGCATCGAGCTGCAGGGTCCCGACGCGGGCCGGATCATCGGCCGCCACGGGGCGACGTTGCAGGCGCTGCAGTATCTCGTGGCGCGCATCGTCGGTCAGCGCGCCTCCCGCCACGTCCGGGTCAAGGTCGATGTGGAGGGCTACCGCGTACGCCGCGAGAACTCCCTGCGGGCCCTGGCCCAGCGCGTGGCGGACCAGGTCGTGCGCGAGCGGCGGGCGATCGAGCTCGAGCCGATGAACCCCGAGGAGCGGCGCGTCGTGCATCTGGCCCTGGCCGACGACGGCGACGTCCGCACCGAATCGGTCGGGGAGGGGATGGACCGACGGGTCTGCATCGTGCCGGCCGACGACGAGCCGCCGCCGCCGTCGGACGACTCCACGGCGGGGAACAAGGCGAATGCCGGCGCGTGACGCGGACCCGCTCGACGGCGCCGCGCTGCTCAAGCTCACCTTCCTGCTGCAAGGCAAACAGGACCATCCGAACTTCCGGGTGGTCTACCGCGGTGTGCTCCGGGATCTGGGGCTGACCGACGCGCAGGTCGAGCGGCATCTCGCGCAGCACCGCGAGCGCCTGCGTGCCGTGCTCGCGGCCCGCGGCCTGCTCCGCGATCCGGCTTCCGAGTGAGCCCGCGGAGCCTCAGCCGTCGGTTCGCCGGAAGGTCCAGGCGCGGCGGGGCCGTCGACCGCGCAGCGTGTACTCGACCCGTCCGTCCGGAACCAGCCCCGCCGGATCGCGGGGCCCCGACCAGTCCGCCCCGGCCAGGACCAGGATCGTTCCGCCCGGACGGACCAGCGGCCGGGCGGCGGCCAGCCAGTCGTCGGGCGGCAGGAAGGCGCGGGCCATCGCGGCGTCGGCCGGCGGCTCTTCGCCGGCGCGGACCATTGCCGTCACGCGTTCCAGGGGCTCGGCGAGCACTCGGGCGTTGACTCCCAGCGCCGCCACCGCGAGACGCAGCAGTGCCGCCCGCGGGACGGCCGGTTCGACCAGCAACAGGCGTCGGGCGGGGCCCAGCACGGCCAACGGCAGGCCGGGGAATCCGGCCCCGGAGCCCACGTCGAACAGTCGCCCGGCGGCGGGGACCAGCGAGTCGATGCACAGGGCGTCGATCGCGACCTCCACCGCCAGTTCGCCGGGTTCCGACGGGCCGGCGATGCGCCGGCGCCGACGCCAGCGCACGAGCAGGGCCAGGTAGTCGGCCAAGGGCGCGAGCGCGGCGGCGGGCACCGACAGCCCGTGGTCGGCCGCGGACGACTCGAGCGCCTCCCGCGCCGTCCGACGCTCGAGGTCCGACGGCGGGGCGACGCCGTCTCTTGTATCCGCCCGGGGGTCCGATACGATGCGGGACATGGATGTCCTCGAGGATAGCATCGGGCGGGCGACGCGCGCGACTCCCCGCCGGCCGTTCGAGCGGCGGCGGGGCGCGGGGTCGGTGCCGACGGCGCCGGCGGAGGAACGCAGCCGGTGAAGCAGCGGCGCCGGCTCGGGATCGGCGTGTTGATCCACGCGGCGGCGGCGTTGGCGGCCGTGGCCGTGACG
>CAZMRP010000062.1:0-13479 GCA_964568275.1 uncultured Myxococcales bacterium | reverse complement strand
GGGCCGTCGGCGCGGGGGCCGGGAGCGGCCGGGGCCGCGGCGGCCGGCGCGGGCGGCTTGAGGCCGGCCTTCGGCGCCAGCAGCAGGAACATCGTGCGGCCTTCCATGCGGGAGGCCTGCTCGAGCACCGCCTCTTCCTTCAGCTCGTTGACGATGCGCTCGAGCAGCTGCTGGGCCACCTGCGGGTGCGCCATCTCGCGGCCGCGGAACCGCACGGTGATCTTGGCCTTGTCGCCGTCGGCGAGGAAGCGGCGGATGTGGCGCATCTTGAAGTCGTAGTCGTGATCGTCCGTCTTGGGCCGGAACTTGATCTCCTTGATCTCGATCACGGTCTGCCGCTTGCGCGCCAGGTTGGCCTGCTTCTTCTGCTCGTACTTGAACTTGCCGTAGTCCATCA
The DNA here is from genome assembly GCA_964568275.1 of uncultured Myxococcales bacterium. Classification (GTDB taxonomy): domain Bacteria; phylum Myxococcota_A; class Polyangia; order DRWM01; family JAAZOP01; genus JAAZOP01. The sequence goes on along the minus strand of CAZMRP010000062.1, from coordinate 13,082 downwards.
GGCGGCAGACGGGCGGCGCGGCCTTCGGGTTGACCTCGACCAGGTCCAGCCCGGACGAGCGGGCGCGGTCGAGCGCCTCGGCGGAGCTCATGATGCCGATCATCGCCCCGTCGGCGCCGATCAGCCGGACCTCGGGGACGCGAATGCGCTGGTTGACCCGGACCGCCGGTTCGGGACGGTCCTCCGAACGAAAACCCCTCCTGAACAAGACCTTCTCTCCTCCCTCCTCGACGCACCGCCGACCCGCAACCCCTGCGGGCCCGTGCGCGGTGCGGTGCTACGAGCACTTCAGCCGGAGCGGCGGGGGCTCGGCCTCCGTCGCCAGCCGGTCCACGAACGCGGCCAGCGGGAGCGCGCCGAGGTCTCCCTCGGCCCGCGACCGCGGCGTCACGGTGCGTTCGGCGGCCTCCCGGTCGCCGACCACCACCAGGTACGGCACGCGCTGGTTGCGCCACTCGCGGATCTTGGCCCCCAGCTTGTCCGGCCCGTCGTCGACGACCACGCGGAGCCCGCGGGCCCGACAGACCTCCCCGACCTCGCGGCCGTAGGCCGCCTGCTTCTCGCTGACCGTCAGGATCGCGGCCTGCACCGGCGCCAGCCAGACCGGGAACGCCCCCGCCAGGTGCTCGACCAGCACGCCGAAGAACCGCTCCAGCGAGCCGAGCAGGGTGCGGTGGAGCATCACGGGGCGCGGCAGCGTGCCGTCCGAGGCGGCGTAGTGCAGATCGAAGTTCTCGGGCTGGATGAAGTCGGCCTGGATCGTGCTGCACTGCCAGGAGCGGCCGAGCGCGTCCTTGACGTGGATGTCGATCTTGGGGCCGTAGAACGCGCCGCCCCCCTCCTCGACCTCGAAGGGCAGCCCGGTCTCCACGAGGCCGGCGCGCAGGAACCGCTCCGCCTCCTCCCACAGCGCCGGGTCGCCGGAACTCTCCGCGGGCCGGGTGGCCAGCACCATCTTGTAGTCGGCGAACCCGAAGGCGCGCAGGATGCCGGTGGAGAAGTCGATCAGCCGGAGGATCTCCTCGCCGAGCTGGTCGCGGCGGATGAACAGGTGGGCGTCGTCCTGGGTGAAGCCGCGCACGCGCATCAGGCCGTGGAGCTGGCCCGAGCGCTCGAAGCGGTACACCGCCCCCAACTCGGCCCAGCGCAGCGGCAGCTCGCGGTACGAGCGCACGCGGGAGTTGAAGATCTCGATGTGGAACGGGCAGTTCATCGGCTTGAGGATGTAGGGGTTCCCCTCGACCTCCATCGGCGCGTACATGTTCTCGCTGTAGAAGCCGAGGTGCCCCGAGCGCTGCCACAGCTCGGCGCGGCCGATGTGCGGGGAGAACAGCAGCTCGTAGCCGTGCGCCAGGTGCTGGGCGCGCCAGTAGTCCTCGATCTGGCGCCGGACGAACGAGCCCTTGGGGTGCCAGAGCACCAGGCCGCCGCCGATCTGGTCGCTGACCGAGAACAGGTCCAGCTCGCGCCCCAGCTTGCGGTGGTCGCGCTTCTTGGCCTCCTCGATCCGCGCCAGGTGCTCTTTCAGCGCCTTCTCGTCGAAGAACGCCGTGCCGTAGATCCGGCTGAGCATCTTGTTCCGCTCGTCGCCGCGCCAGTAGGCCCCCGCGGTGGAGGTGAGCTTGAAGGCCCGGACCCGGCCGGTGGCCGGGATGTGCGGCCCGCGGCACAGGTCGACCCACTCGCCGTGTCGGTAGAGGGTGATCGCGACGTCCGGCGGCAGCTCGCGGAGGATCTCGAGCTTGTACGGCTCGCCGAGCTTCTCGAACAGCGCCTCGGCCTCCGCCCGGGTCACCTCGACCCGCTCCAGCGGCAGATCCGCCGCCACGATCCGCCGCATCTCCTCCTCGATCCGCGGCAGATCCTCCTCCGTGAACGCTCCCTCGGGCCGGTCGAAGTCGTAGTAGAAGCCGTCGGCGATCGACGGGCCGATCGTCACCTTCGTGCCCGGGAACAGCCGCTGCACCGCGTCGGCCATCACGTGGGCCGTGGTGTGCCGCAGCACCTCGAGCGCCCGCGGGTCGGCGGCCGGCAGGGGGACGAGCCCCGCGCCGTCCGGGAGGCGGGTCAACAGGTCGTACAACTCGCCGTCGCGGGCGGCGGCCACCGTGTCCTTGGCCAGCGCACCGCGCTCCTCGAGCCACTGGCGCACGGTGCGCCCGGACGAGACCGGATTCGTGGTTGTCATGAAGGTTGAACCGTCATCGGTTGTCTGGCGCCCGGCCGTCCTGCGGGACGGCGACCGGGCCGGAACGATCGGACCGTGTCCTTCCCCCGGGAGTAGGCGCGGACGGGATTGAACCGTCGACCCCTACCGTGTCAAGGTAGTGCTCTCCCACTGAGCTACGCGCCTCCACGACCTCGAGAGCCGAGGCGTCCCGCCGGGCACGATCCGACCCCGACGTCCACCCCGCTCCTGGCGCCGCCTATACGGGATCCCGCGGGCCAAGTCAACCGGCAACGGCTCGAAAAGGCAGGAAACCGCCGTTTGGGGGGGGCGTGGAGCGCCGGCGACTGTGCCGGACCGCCGGCGTCAGCGCGTGTTCTTCCGGGTGGGGCCGGCTACGCCGGCGTGGGCGAGGCGGGAGCATCGATGGCCGGAGCGTCCGTCAGGGACGGTTCGTCGCTCGCCGCGGCCGACGTGTCGCTCTTCGGGAAGAAGGACTCGACGAACGCCCGCTGTCCGGGGAACTCCGCCCGCAGACGACCGTGCACCCGCTCGACCTCGAGCCGCAGGCGGCGCTTGGCAACCACCTCCTCGGAACGCTCGCCGCGCCACGAGGCCCAGGCTGAGTCGCTCGCGGCCGACGCGGACTGGGTCCCCTCGGCCGCCGCCCGCAGGCGGGCGACGAGGTCCGCCTTGTCGGCGAACTCGACCGCCGTCGCCTCGAGCCGCCCGGCCGCCTCGACCAGCAGACGCGGTCGGTCCGCGTACGGCGCACCCTCGACCCCGCCGAGAAGGCCAGGGAGAAACTCCCGGACGACCGGATGGTCCTTGGAGCCGCCGCCGGCCTTCAGCGCGACGAGGTTCAGCGCCTCGACGAGGCGCCGGTGGCCGAGCGTGAGCCATGCGTCGCGGCGAGCGACCGCCGCGGGACGGTCGAACAGGGCCCTGTCCTGTGACTCGCGAGCCTCGCGGAGCAGGTTGTCGATCGCTCCGCGCACGGCGGCGGCCAACTCGTGCAGCAGGCCGCGTGGAGCCTCGTCGAGGTCCTCGAACTGGGACCAGGCCTCGAGCGACGCCCAGGTGAACGACGCCCACACGATGTGGGTCCACGAAGAAGATGTCTCGACCGGGAGTCTCATGACGCGTTTCCTTTCTGTCCCCCCATGTCCAAATCCGAACCACCAGGTTTCTCGAGCTGCGTCGCGGCGCGCACGGAAGCCATCGCGCGGAGACCGTGTTGTGTTGCGTGGTCTGTCCTTCTTTCTTTTCGCCGCGTGGCCCGATGAGGGCATCTCGCCGGAATCCCCGCGCAAGTATCCGGCCGGCGCGTCGTCTTCGGATGCGTTGGAGGACGGGGCCGGGCGTCTTCGCGTCGTCTTGACCGAGCCGTGGCGGTCCGGCGGGCGTTGGTGAGGTCGCGGCGGCGCCTTCGGCGGCTTCCGCTGCTTTCTTCGACGGCCTCTCGACGCAGCCGCGCTGTCCCTCGGCGGTTGCCGTGGCCGTCAAGGCCGGTTCGCCGGCGTCCGAGAACCCCTTGAAGGAAGTCGCAGATCGTCCGCTGGGGGGCGCGGCTCGGGACCTCGCCGGATGGGACCTCGCCGACCCACGTTGACCATGCGCCGGATTGCTCGTAACCTGCCCTTGACAACACTTGGTACACGCAAGGAGGGAGGGACCATGCGTCGTCTGCCTGCCTGCCTGCCTGCCTGCCTGCCTGCCTGCCTGCCTGCCTGATCTTCGGTGTCGCCGTGCTCGACACGAGTGACGCGGCGGCCGAGGGGATGCCGCCGTCAACCGATGTCGACCCGGACCTCGAGGAGTGGAACCGGCGATATCTCGAGTACACCGCTGCGCACGACACGATCGACGAGGGAGTTTGGAAGGGCGACGTCGCAGACGACGTGAGTTGGGAGTACTGGGCCTCCTACGGTCGGCTACAGGGTGCAGGGACGTGCGAGACCTACGGCGCCGTCGGAGCGATCGAGGTCCAGTACATGCTCAACAACTGCGAGTACTACCTCCGCGAACACCCGCTGGTGGACGCGGGGGCGCCGTGTCCCGTGAACCCCTGGAACGACGACCCTTCGGGCGTGCCGTTTCTGGCTTGTCCGTCGCCTTGGCCGGACGGCAACCACATGGGTCTCGACCTTTCCGAGCACGTCGTCAACGCCTGTACGGAGAAGGGCTACTTCGACGCGGGCGTCGGACCGGAGGATGACGTGATGCCCTGGCTGGAGAAGATCGGCACGACGTTGGAGATCTACGTCGTGGAGGGCATGCCGTACCAGGAATGGCTCCACCACTCGAGTTGGCCGCCCGCCCGCGCCGCGGAGCCCCGAGTCCTCGAGGGCTGGCGACTGGGCACGTGCGCGCTGGTGGATCGCGACAACCCGGGAGAACCCGGGTCGGGTACCTGCGACGTACAGGATCTCCTCGCCCTGACATACGCGCCTGACTGGGGCCTGGAATGGCCGTTCTGGTGTTACCCTTGGCTGGCCTTCGATCCGCCGCCGGGGCAGACGCTCGACGAGCCGACCTCACCGGTGTTCTTCCGGATTCCGCCCGACGGCAGGTGGGAGACCGTCCAGCCGACTGCGATGTTCGACATGCTCGAAGCGGGCTACGCGCTCCGGACTTGCGGCGACGGGCACTGCTACACGGTGATCGGGTACCACGACAACGACCACGACAACGTGCCCAGCGCACCGGATACCTTCGTGGTCCGCAACTCGTGGGGCGAAAATGGGCCGATCGTAGTGGACCACGGCTGGTACAAGGTCGGAGAGCACGACGCGTCCTACGTGTTCGGCCCGTTTGGTGGAACGATCGAGACGTACTGGGGATGCGAAACGGAGCCCCTGCTCGGGTGGGGACAACAGGACGCCGACGGCGACACGATCCCGAACGGTGTCGACGTCTGCCTCTGGTCGCCGAACGGCACCGCGGGGGGGCTCGAGGCCCAGCCGCGGTGGCACTACTCTGGTGACGAGGACGGTTGGCCCGACGGCGTGACGGTCTCCGGAGGCCGGACGCGACCGGGTTGCGACAACTGCCCCGGCGTTCCGGCTGCGGAGCGACGCGACATGGACGAGGACGGCCTCGGAAACCCCTGTGACGGCTGTCTGCACATCAGCGCCATCGATCGCCCCGAGGTCTGTGGCGGCGACGCGGTCGCGCCCGTGGTGTTCGACCAATGGAACGACGGGGACTGGGACATCGACGGCGACGGCATCCCCGAAGGCGACGGCTTCCTCCAGTGTTGCGACGGGTGCCCGTTCCACCCGGTCCACAACGCGACCGACGACGACCACGACGGGCGGTTCGACCACTGCGACGCCTGCCCGGACGGCGACCCATCCGGCGGCGACAACTGCGACCCCGACAGCGATGGCTTCCACGACGACCCGGCCTGCGCCTGCGGCACCGGGGGCACCGACTGGCGCTGCCACAACCCCGTGGTCCTGGATAGCTGTCCCGGAGTGCCCAACCCGGACGCCCGTGGTCCCTGGTGCGTGCAGCGGGACGATGATGGCGATGGCTCCGGGGACGAGTGCGACAACTGCCCGGACGTCGCCAACCCGGGCGGGCTCGACGCCGACCTGGACGGGATCGGGGACGCCTGCGACGTCTGCCGGCAGGCGGCACGAGCGGACGACCTGCCTCCGCGCGATTCCCCGGAGTACGACTCGACCCCGGGCGTGCAGGACCCGGAAGGCATCGGTGATATGGACGGCGACGATGTCGGCGACCGCTGCGACCTCTGCCCGACCATGAGCGCATATCGGGACGGCGTGGCGCGAGCGAGCGAAGAGGCTTGGATCCCGCCGGCCGGCGGGTCCTCGACGCTGCCCGACGGGACGACGTTCCATCCTCACGACTTGGACCGGGACGGCGTCGGCCTTCGCTGCGACAACTGCCCGACCAAGGCCAACCGCGACCAGTGGAACTGCAACGCGGCCTGGGAGCGCGTCTATCCGCCCTCCGCACCGCTGCTGCTCGATCCACCGACGTCGTTCCGGGTCGGCGTCGGCGACGCCTGCGACTCGGACTGGCCGTGCGTCGACTCCTGCGTCGCGCCCGAGCGGGAGCCGACGCTGCACGTCGAACGGATGGAAGGCGACGAGCGGTACTGGACACCGCCGCATCGGCCGACCGCCTGGGTCGATGTGTGCCCCACCTGGAGCAACCGCAACCCCGCAGACGTGTCGCTGCTCGGACCGCCGGTGGATACGCTGGTCCAGCGCTGCCACTGCACCGAGGAGGAGCGGTTGGATGGAACGTGCGAGGCGCTGCGCTGCCCGCCGAACGTGCCGGCAGGCACTGGACGGTGGAAGGACGCCAGCTATGACACCGCTCTGCTCGATGCGGGCGGGGACATCCTGCCGGCCCCGTACCAGTACCAGGAGTTGTACCACGGCGATCCCGACCTCGGTCTGTTGGCTGCCCGCGGATCGATCGAGGGCTACGCGGCCTTCTGGGCCGCCGGTCGCTCGACGCGCCAGGAATGGAACTGGCGGCAGGATCTTTGCGAGGACGGCGACCTTTCTCCCTGCCGCGCCGACGTGCAGATGTGGTTCTGGCCGCTGCCGACGATCGGCACGGCGTTCACGGGAGGGGGGTACGGGCCCGCTTTCGGCAACACCTACACGCGCTGGACCGGGGTGGACGGCGAGGGCATCGAGAGTGGCCTGCCGCCCGGTGCGATGCACCCGCCGTTTGGTGCCGACGGCGGCGGGGCGACGGGCATCACGATCCCGTGGGTCCTGGACGACACCGGTCGCATCAGCCGCAACACGAACACGCTGATCGACATCCTCCGGGTCCGGTGCTTCGCGGAGTGGGGTCCGTGTCCCGGCTGGCCCGACTGGCTGTTCCTGGACTCGGCGGGCGACGAGGTCGTCGGACTTGCCGTGTCGAGTTGGAGCGCATCGAGCAACGACCTCGGGTGGACGCTCGGGACGAAGCCGACGACGGCGGCTGCGGTGTTCGACCTGACGGAGATCGCAGCGAGCTTCGCCTTCGACGCCAACGGCGACCCTTTCCGGTTCTGGACGTTCGGGGGCGTCGATGCCTTGGGACAGGCTTCGGACCAGATGTGGGCCGGGTCACTGACGGTCCGCGACGCCTGGGGTTTCGACCATCCCGTCGAGGCCGACGGTCTGCCGGTCGAACTGACTGCCGACGGCCGCCCGGACCCGGAGCGCACGTTCTTCTCGTTGGCCCCGGTGGCCCGCTGGAACGTCTGGCCCGCGGCCCGGCGCGGCGCGGTGCTGGCCTGCACCGGTTTCGGCTCCGCGGCGGCCGCCGGCTGCGACGGACAGTGCCCGCGGGCCGAGGTGGCCCTGGGACTCGAGCCGCCGCCGGACGGCAACCTCGAGCCGGCGGGGTCGCTCCTCCTGGTCGGCGGGGACAGCGACGCCGGGCCGCTGTCCGACATTTGGTTGTATGAGGAGCGCGCGTCGTGGACTCCGCCGTCCGATGTGGCGCCGGGGGACACGGGACCGTGGGTGTCGGGCTGGCATCAGCTTGGCACGCTCCCGGGCATCGCCGGTGGGCTGGCCGATCCCGGCGTCACGCAGGTGGGCCGGACGCTCTGGCTGGTCGGCGGTCGAACGGCCGCGGGTCCCACGTCCGACCTCTACCGAATCGATCTGGAAGACGGCACCGCGACCCGGATCGCCGGCCTGGCTGGCCCGTCCGGACGGGTTGGGCCGGCGGTGGCGTACGACCCGGCCAGGGCGAGGCTCGTCGTGTTCGGCGGCAGCGACGCGTCCAACCGCGCGGTCGCCGACCTCTGGTACGTCGACCCGATCACGGGGGTGTGGTCCTTGGCGGCCGCTCCATGCGTCGGGGACGGCTGTCCGTCGGCCACGGGGCGAAGCGCGTTGTCGGTGAGCCGACCGACGAGCGAGGTGACGGTGGTCGCCGATCGAGGCGTATCCACTCCGGCGACGTCGGCCTGGACGTTGCGCTCGGGGATCTGGGAGTCGCTGGGCGAGCGCCGCGGCGACCTCGCGGTCGCCGACTGCGACGGCGACGGCGCGACGGAGCCGCTGCACGGTGCGCGGTGCGCGATCGGGCCGACGGCGGGATTCCCCGAGTTCGGCCGGTTGCGGTGCGCGGGCGACGCCCTGTCCTGTCGGTCACCGACTTCGCCGGCGAGCATCGTGAGCGAGCGGACGATGCGGGATCTCGCCGCCGTAGCGACGCAAGGGGGCGAGGTCTTCGCCCTTCGCGGGACCCAGGTGGAGGCATACCGGGTCGACCCGCAGGGTCGCCTCGTCTCCTCCAGGACGCTGCGGTTGCGGAGCACCGGGCACGACCTGGCGGCGGCCCCCGGAGTGCTGCTCGCGGCGCACGCCTCGGATGTTTCGCTGTACGGCATCGCCGACGGCACGCTCCTGGCAACGATCGGCACTTGCGGCAAGCCGCGACGCGTGTTCGTCGACGGCCGCAGGGCCTACATCGTCGGCTTGCTCTCGGTGCTCGTCGCGGACATCTCGGCTCCGGACGCCCCGGTGGTGCTGGACCGTTTCCGGCTGGTCCCGGGTCCCGAGGGTCTCGACCTTCGTTCGTGCTCGGACTGCGGCTGGTTCGATCGCGGCGTGGACCGGCTGTGTGACGGCCTCGGGGGCTGCGGCGCATTCGGCCGCGGCACGGCGGCGTACGATCGGGGCCTGCTGTTCTTGCACCTGTTCGGGGTGCTCCACGTTCTCGACGTTCGCGATGGGTCCGGGCCGGCGGTCTTGGCCTCGGTACCCGTGGGCCTGGCGCGCGAAGTGCGCGTCGAGGGCGTCTTCGTCTACGTCTTGCGGCCGGCCCACGACGGACTCGTGCTGCGACGAACGGAGGTGGGCGCCTGGTCGGTCGCCGGGGCGCATGATGTCTGGCGGTGGGTCGACGCGGCGCTCGACGTCGGACCATGGACGCTGCACTGGGAGCCGGGCCGCTTCCAAGTGGCGACGAGGCAGTAGATGGAACGCGGTCGACCCCGGAGACAGGACCGACTCGTCGGGCTCGGAGCCCAACTGACGGCGCTCGGTCTGGTCTTGGGGTGCTCGGCGTGTCCGACGACGCCGTCCTCGGACGACGGAGGCGAGGTCGAAGCGTGCACGTTCGCCTCCTGCGAGGAGGCGTGTCGGGATCGTGGACTCTGTTACGGGAGCTGTGCCGGCGGACGATGCGGATGCAGCACGAACTGCGGCAGCGACGCCGATGCCCACCCGGACACGCCCTACGACCGGTGGGAAGGCACCGACGCGCTTGACCTCGACGCCGCGGACCGTTTCGAGACCGATGATGGCGAGGTGCTCGACTGCCCGCAACTCGTGCCGGACGAGGTCCGCGCGGGGGCCTCCCCCGGCATCACCTGCCGCCGGATGTCGGTTGCCGAGGGCGAATCGGCACTGTACGACTTCAGTGGAGACGGGGATCGGATCGTGTTCTCGGGCGACGACCCGTCTGGCGGCCAGGCCCTGTGGGAGGTTCGGCGCGGGTCACGATGTACGCGGCTGGTTGGGGCTGGGCGTAGCCCCACGGGAGGCAACGCATTCCTGATGTACCCAGCTGTGGAGGGGACGCGCGTGGCGTTCTCCTTCATGTTCTCGGACAGCGAGACGACGGAGCGTTGCGAGTTACGGTTGCTCGATCTGGAGACCGGCGCACGGCGTACGCTCGACGCTAACACCTCGGCGGATATCGAGCCAGACGGGAGTCCCGGATGTCGCATGGACTTCGTGTCGCTCGAATACCCTTGGGTCGTCTGGCGGGACATCCGGGAGAACCCACCGTACGTGACGCGCGTCTATGCCTACGATCCACAGGTCTTCGCCGTCCACATCGAGACCGGGGAGTTCCTGCCGTTGACGGTGGACCCGATCAGCGGCGAGATCACCGGCGGGTCGCTGCACTGCGACCTGTCGCACGGGTGGGCGGTCTTCGATCAGGCGTGGTGGGACCCCGCCGCCCCGCCCGACGGGAACACGGTCTATGAGATCGTGGCGTTCGACCTCGCGACCCGCACCCGGATCCAGATCACGGATGCGCCGTTCGATCAGTACTCGTCAACGGCCAGCGCCGACTGGATCGCGTGGACCGATCTCCGGAACGCCGGCGGCTGGACCTGGTTCCGGCCCTGCCACGCGGACATCTACGGCTACGACCGCCGGACCGGTGAGGAGGTGCCGCTGGTCTGGGAGGGGACGGCCGCGCACGGCCCCGAGGTTGACGCGATGGGCCCGTGGCTCGCGTACGGGGACTACCGTTGGTCTTCCGACCCGGATTGCCCGGACCAACGGCACGAGGACATCGTGGCCCTGCACATGCCGACCCGGACCGAAATCCGAGTCACCGACTGGCCGGGCCGCGAGCGAAACCCACAACTCTACGACCGGGGCGACGGAACGTATGGCCTGCTTCTTGCGGAGGAACTGCCGGGAGATATCTACCTCCGCCTCTGGGACTGCGACCTCCCGGAGCCGACGGGGGGTGGCGATGGCTAGCGCCGGCGTCTTCCGGCGCTGGGCGGCGTTGGCACTGGCCTTCGCGTGCGCGGCGTGTTCGACGTCCGCGCCGCCGGACGACGGCGGGGACACCCGCGACACCGACGAGTGCTCCGACTCGTACTGCTGGGAACAGTGCTCCGCAGCCGGCCACAGGGGCGGTCTCTGCGACGAAGGCGACGACTGCGTGTGCTTCTGGGACTACGATGCAAGGGCAGAGACGACGAGCGAGGGTGACGGGGCAGCCGATCGGGGGAACCGGGACGAAGGCGAGGCGGAAGAAGAGGGGGCCAGGGACGACATCGTGGAGGACGGGCCGGACGGCGGGGAATGAGCCGACACTGAATCCCGCGCGGGCGGACCACCGGCGGGGACGTGGAAGCGGCCGGACCCGGTCGGCCACCTCACTCCCCGGCCAGCAGCTTGTCCAGCTTGCGGGCGATCGACTCCTCGACCTGCCCCTTCATCGGCCGCAGCAGGAGCGGCAGGTCCAGCTCGACCAGCACCGTGGCGGTCCCGAGCTGGATGCGGCCCTTGACGCCGCGGGTCATTCCGCTGCCTTCCAGCACCATCTCGTCGCCGACCCAGCGGCCGTGCACCGCGTACTTGGCCTCCAGCGACCCGGACATCCGGTCGACCTGCTTGCGCAATTCCTCGACCGACAGGGTGTGCGAACGGCGGATTTCGATCGTGGCCATCGTTCCCGGTTCCTCCTTCGGCCGCGGAGCATCGCCCAACCCCGACCCGCATGGCAAGCCCCAAGCCCCTCCCCGTCGGCGTCCGGGCGTGCTAGCATCCCTTCGCCATGCTGCGAAACCATCGGCCGTGTCTGTTGCCCGTCGTCGTCCTGCTCGTCGCCGCCGCCTGCGATCCCCCGGCCCCGATCCGCACGGGGGGCGAGGGCGAGCCGGAGTACTCGATCGTCCAGCTGCAGACGGTGACGGACCCCGCGTACCCCGGAGTCGACGCCCGCGTGCTGGTGCGCGGGGCCGTGGTCACCGCCGTCGACACCTACGACGAGGACGGCGAGGGACACATCGGCAACGTGTGGGTGAGCGAGCCGGGGGGGGGACCGTGGAGCGGCGTGCAGCTGTTCGACCCGGTGGTGATCCCGGCCCGCGTGCGGCTGGCTCCCGGCGACATCGTCGAGGTCTCGGCGACGCTGGACGAGTTCGTGCTGTACAACACCGACGGCACGCCGATGGACCGCGACGGCACGATGACCGAGCTGGTCGACGCCAGCGTGCAGAAGATCGGCGAGACGCTGCCGCCGCCGCCCGACGACGTCCGGGAGAACGACCTGGCCGACCTGCGCACCGCCGAGCCGTGGGAGGGGTGCCTGGTGCGCCTGACCGACATCACGCTGGCGGGAGGCTACGACCGCTACGGCGAGGCGCCGACCACGGGCGGCGTCGACATCGCCAACGACCTCTACGAGATCCCGGACGCCCGTGCCGGCCTGGCGCTGCGTTCGTTGACCGGCGTCGTGACCTACTTCTTCGGCTTCAAGGTGCTGCCGCGGGGTCCCGAGGACGTGGAGCTCTGAGCGGTTGCCGCCGTCCGCCGCAACGCACGACCGACCGACCGCCCGGTGTGGCGGTCGTCGTGCCGTCCTGTGGCTGCTCGCGGGGCTCGCGGCCGCCTGCGGACCCGGCGCCGGACCCGGCGTCGGACCCGAGACCCCGCCGCCCCCGGAGGTGCCCGTGACCGCCAGCCTGGAACGTCTCGACAACGGCCTGGCCGTCGTCGTCCGCCCGATGCGCCTGGCGCCGGTCGTCGCCCTGCAGGTGTGGGTCGACGCCGGCGCGGCGGACGACCCGCCTGCCTTTCCCGGGATGGCCCATCTGTTCGAGCACCTGCTGTTCAAGGGCAACCCGTCGCGCCGGTTCCAGGACCTGGTGGCGACGGTGGAGGCGGTGGGCGGCTCGTTCGAGGCGTGGACGTCGCACGACCACACGGTGTACGAGGTGCTGGTCCCCAGCCGCCACGCGCGCCTCGGCCTCGACGTGCTGGCCGACGCGCTCGGCCCGTTGGCCGTGGACCCGGAGGTGCTGCGCCGCGAGACCGGGATCATCACCCAGGAGGAGCGGCAGCGCGCCGACGACCCGTGGACCGACACCGCCGACATGCTGGTCGCGCTGGCCTTCGAGGGCCACGGCTACGCCCGTTCGGTGACCGGCGACCCGCGCAAGCTCCGCCGGGCCACCGCGGACGACGTGGCGGCCTTCCACGCGCAGTACTACCGGGGCGAGCGGATGACGCTGGTGGCGGTGGGCGACATCGACCCCGCGACCCTCCGCGCGGACGCCGCCGCGACCCTCGGCGGCCTCCCCGGCGGCGGCGCGCCCGCCGTCCACGACCCGCAGCCGTTCCCGGCCCAGAGCCGCGTGCGCACCGCCGTCGAGTTCCGCTCC
>CAZMRP010000061.1:0-13534 GCA_964568275.1 uncultured Myxococcales bacterium | reverse complement strand
GTGGGCGGTCAGCACGTTGTAGGCCGCGAAGAACGCGGTGGCGACGAACGCGACCAGCAGGCCGCGGGCCACCCGGCGCGGGCCGTCGGCGCGACGCGCCTCGCCGCGCGGCGTCGTGGTGGTGACGAGCCACGCGCCGAGGAGCACGAGGCCCACGGCGCCGAGCATCGCCAGCAGTCGCGCACCGCCCAGCGCCGGCAGCTCGCCGAGGAACAGCACCCCGCCCGCGAACGACAGCACGGCCGAGAAGTTGATCGCGACGAAGGCGCGGGCCATGCCGGCCAGCGCCGCGGCGACCAGCAGCAGGTAGTTGCCCAAAACCCAGATCGCGCCCGAGAGGGCGCACAAGAGGGCCAGGCCCGTGGAGATCGGGCCCGTCCCGAGGAACGCCAACGCGGCGATACTCCCGACGAGAATCGCCAGCGACATCGAGATGTTGTATGCGCCCCTCTCGAACTCGGGGCAGGCTTTCCCGGGGACGAACTGGCTGCCGAACAGGACGCCCGAGACCACGACCCACAGGATGCCGGTCAGCTCGCTCAGGGCTCCAGCCTCCCGCAACGTCGCCCAGGGATTCGTGTCGTGTGTGGTGGAGCTGGCGGGGATCGAACCCGCGGCCTCTAGAGTGCGATTCCCCTTCGCCTCCTCGAGAACCAAATCTATTCGATGGTTACGCCCGGCGTCAAGGCCGCAGAAGACCGCAGGAGACCGCACCGGACGCCCACGCCGGTTACACTATGGTTACACAGCGCGACGGGCGAGGGCGGCGGACGCTCGACCCTCTCGCGCCACGACCGGAGGCTGTGACCGAGAGCCGTGACCGGAAGACCGGGGCGGCAAGCTCACCGCGCCAAACTCAGAACCCATTGACATGTGTTCGCTGGCGGATGCAAACTGACCAAGTTAGACGTGAGTCGGGGGCGACTGGGGATGAGGGGGCGGGGATCCTATCGAGTCGGGTGGCGTGGCACCGGGGGTGAACCCCGCTACCGGCGAGAGGTCCGTTGTCTGGTGCGTCCGGGCATGTCGGACCACGAACAGCTCCCCCATCCTGGCCGTCCTGCGGGACCGTTGAGTCGGAGCGCACGGGGGCCTCCGGTCGCCTCGCGATGAAACGAACGGTACGGGGCGGGAACCAAGTACCGCAACCCCCCGCATGGTCAGCGTGCGGGGAACGTAGTCGGTTCGCAAGGCTGACCGGTCGAAGTGCACTTCCGGCCGGTTAGACTTGCACGCGGGGAGGATCAGTGAAATGCGTAGTCCCTACATCAGCGTGCTCGGCGGATTCGCTCTCGCGGTGGCGACGGCCGTCATCGTGATGAGCAGTGCGGCAACGGCGTGGGCGGGGAGCGATAAGTCGGACTATCCGGCGTCCTTCTGCGTTCCCGCGGGCGGCGTCAGTTCCGCGGAGGCCAGCTACAGCATCAGCTACGAGTACATCGAGAACGACAAGTCGTGCGCCGATCCGCCGAACTGCTGGGTCGCGTACGTTTGCCCGGCCGTGAACCACGAACCATCGATCAACGGGAGCGGCCATTGGATGTACGTTTCGACGTACGGCGGTACCATCTACGCCTGGTTGTACCGACGTGACGCTTCTACCGGGTCCGGCGGGGCCGGCAGTGCCGACACGACGGCCTATACCGACGGTAGACGGGAGAAACTCGAACCGACCACGAGCTACACCGGAAGCTACACCTACGGCATGAGTTGGTTCGTCGTCTATCTGACGGATGACGGCTACTCGCCGAGGATCTACGGGTACGCGCTGGACGAGTACGTCTAGGTTCGAGGAGGCACCGGCCATGGGACGGGCAACGAACTGGGCGGTGGCAGCAGTAGGCGTCGGGGGCGTGGTCGGCGTTGGATTCTGGCTCTTGGCTCCACGGACCGAGCCGACCCGAGAGGATTCCGAGCAGGCTTCCGCCGGACCAGTGCCCGCCCCAAGGCTGGACGAGCGCTCGGATCTTCGGCGGATCCACTACCTCCTGTCCGGACTCGATGAGAGGCTCAGACGACTGGAGATGGCCGTTGCCGACACCCAAGTTCCCGAACCCACCCCGCCCGGTGCAGAGGCCAAACCCACGAATGACCCAGCACGTTCAACAGCAGCCTCGCTGGAAGGCGAGTCGCCACTGACCGCCGCAGAAGCCACTGCGGGTGCGCCGGAACCGGGCTCAGGCGGGCATGACGGGGACCCCATCGAGGCCGTCAGGCGGCTGAGGGAACACTGGGACTCGGTGCTCCACGAGCAGGACGTGGACCCCGGCTGGACCTACGCTGCGGAGAAGGAACTCGGGGAAATCGTTCGCCGCCCGGATCTCGGCGGCGCACAACTTAGCGACGTGGATTGCCGGTCAACATTTTGCGCCCTCCGCCTCGTCTTTGCGACGACGCAGCAGCGCGAGTCATTCTTCAACGGCTTCGCTCCTGCGGCGAGGAACTTCGGCGGGTTCTTCATGGTCGCGGAGGGATGGGACGACACGCAGGTAGAGGTGTACGTCCCTCGGCCTGGGTTCCAACTTCCAGCACAGGAGGACTCCAGTGCTTCCAATCCTTAGCCTACCGGTGCTCCGGGCTCAGCAGGTGCGCCAGGACGCCGCGCCCCCCTCCGACGGACGAATGCCGGGCGTCGGGGGAGTGCAGCCGCCGGATCACGACGAAGGCTCCCGGGACCCGGGAATGGCGGTTGTTGATCGAGAACCGACCCACTTCGTCGCGGCCCGCGGCGGATGCGGACGTTCGCGGCAGAAGGGAGGTGCCATGCTGATGTCCCTCGTGCTCCCCTTGTCGCTCGCTGTCGTCGCAGCCACAGGGTTCGGATGCGAAGGCAGTCCGAACCTCACGGCCGGAGACGTGCCCGAGGATTGGTGGCCTGCAGTAGATGACGTCGCTCGTGGCGGGTGGCGGGACGCCACCACGCCATGGACGCCGGGCGGGCGCGTGACGGATTGCCGTGCCCCTGGGAGTTCTAGCGTCGATATCCTGCCCGTTGATAGCGGCGTCTACGTCGCGTACACATGGACGGAAGTCACCGGTGCACCGGGTTCCTACGACGTGGACCACGTACACAGCGTTGTCGAGTTCCACGATGGGGCCGCATGGTCGGTCATCTACAGCGCAGATTGCCTGCAGGGGCGAGAGCCGACAGAACCACCAGGAACATGCATTCGGCGGCTGTGCGGCACGCTGACAGATGGGACCGTTGTCCGAACGTGGGGCGCCTCCGATGAAGCGCTAGGCGTCCTCCGGTCGGGCACGCTGGAACTCTGGCCCCGTGAGTGGTGGGAGTTCAGCGATCCGTTTACTCTTGGACCCGACGACGCCCTGGCAGTCTGGACAGGGGTCGATAGCAAGGTCGTTCGGTTTGAGGGTGGCGTGTGGTTGCCGGTCGTGAGCGTGCTGCCCTATGACCTGCCGTACCGGCTGATCTGGCAAACGTGGTCGGACGGCGATGCCGTGTGGATCGCAGGTGAGCGTGGTTCTGTGGTCTCACTTGAGCCAGCGGGTTGGCGCGTTCACGCGCTGCCGACGGCGTCTGACGTCACCGCCGTGTGGGGGGGGGGGCGAAGCGACGCATGGGTCGCGACCGACGATGGATCGCTCCTTCGGTGGGATGGATCGACGTGGACGGCCGTCGAGTGGCCTGATCTCGGACTGGGAAGCGGCGATCCGTGTTCCGAATCGAATGCCATCCTAGGCATGTGGGGCACGGGCCCGGATCTGTTCATTCACACGGCGCATGAGTTGGCGCACTGGGACGGGGAGAACTTCCGGGTGCTGGGGTACTGGCCGTCTCACGCGGTCCCGGCAGCATCGTGCGAGGGCGGGATCAGGATCGTCCGGGTCCGAGGGTTGTCGCCGACCGAGGTCTTTGTCGCCGCAATCGGTGGCGAACCGGGTGACCGCGTCGGCGACGGTGGCCTAGGAGGTGGCGCCAGCCCGTCTTGTTTCAGTCGTCCGTTTGTGGTGGTGTGGGATGGTGCGGTCTTCCACTGGATCTGAGCGTGGACTTCACCGCTGCCCGCTCAGCCGCCCTCAGGATCGTACGTCCTTGTCCTGGTCCACCGTGAAGCCGCGGCCGGCCGGATCACCTCGCCGGAACGCGGCGCGAGCTGCTCGCCGAGCTGGCGCAGGCGCCGGAACACTCCGGCCACCGACCGCCCCACCCCATTCGCGATCTCCTCGTAGCCGAACCCGGCCCCCCGCATCTCCACCAGTTCACGGTCGGCGGGCGTCAGCGAATCGAGCCAGTCGTCGAGGTCCATCGCACTCAGCAAGTTCATCTCCGGGTTGGCGACGCCCAGGCGGGCGAGGCCCAGCGCCGGGTCCTGCTCCTCGCGCCGATCGTCGTCATCGTCGTGGTCGCGGACTCCGTCCAGGCGCCGGAGCTCGAGGTCGAGGCCCTGCCGGTCGTAGACGTCGTGGCGGGGTCGGTGCTCGTGGCCGACCAGCGTCCGGCTCCGGTTCACCATCGCGAGGCGGCACGCGTGGACGACGAGGGCCGTGTCGGGTGCGACTCCGGCGGTCACCTGCCGGCAGAACCATTCCCAGCACCGGCCGAGCCCTTCCTGGCGTCGATCCTCGAAATCATGATCGCGGCAGATCCACCTTTCGCACGGCTTGAGCGCCGTGCGGGCCAACTGATCGAACTGCCGCTGGGCCTCGGCGAGCGCGGGGCCCGTCGGATAGACGCAGCACTCCATCACGGCGCCGGCGTTCGCCGGGCCGGCCATCGTGTTCTCCATTTTGTACTCCCAAGTTCAACGACGGGGCCGGCGACGGCCGCCGTCGGGAAAGAGCCATTCGCCGAGCAGGGTGCCGAGCACCTCGGCGGCAACGGCGACCAACGACCTCCAGAAGCTGGGTGGTATCGGCAACAGGTCCTCCTTGAAGCGGATGGGCGCGGGCGTCGCACGGGCCATCTCGGCCAGAGGGGCGAAAGGAACCGGGCGACGACGAGTGGCGGCTGGTGGTCTACCGACGTGGCGAAGACAGTGCCTCGACGCCGACAATCGACGGTTCCCGGGTCCATTTATCTTGTGACTGAGTAGAAACGAGGTTCTGCACGGAGAGGGGTCCAACTGCGTCAGGCAGGGCTCCGCACGAGCACGTCAGGGTGGACTTATGACGCACCTGTGCCGGAAACCGACATGATCCCCCGCCGCAGTGCGCCGGAGCGCCTTCCCGACGCCGATCAGACCCGGTGCTGGGGGCAACCGGACATCAATGTCCGGTCGGAGCGTGTTATTTGGAGAGCTCCCGGATAAGTTCCCGGAGCTTCGCTATGGAATCACGCCGTAGGGCCTCGCTTGCCTGCCTGATCGTCGCGACGTTGAGGAAGATCTTGTCGCCGACGCGACGCACGAGGGCCCTCTTCCTCCGCCGGCCGCCTTCCATCTGCTCCCGCACGTCGGCCCGGAGCTGCTCGACACTCCGTGGGGACCGCCGGAGCTGTCCGACCCACCGGGGAATGTCGAACTTCGTCCCGTACTTCCTCGTCGCCTGCATCAGGACCGTCGCGTGGGTGGTCGTCACCCCGCTGTCGGCGTCGTCGACCGCCCGCTTGATCACGTCTGGGTACGCCAGCAGTTCCTCGAGCCGCCGTACCTGCCTGTCGGTGAGCCGGTAGAGCTGCGCCACCTGCTCCTGGGTCTTCCCCGCTTGGCGGAGCTTGGCCACACCGTTGGCCCGGTCCAGGTCGGAGAGCGTCTTGCGGTTCTCGTTCTCGGTGTAGGCCAGGATGTGGGCCTCCTCGTCCGTGAGCTTGCGGACGACGGCCGGGACCGAGGTCAGCCCGGCCATCTTGGCGGCCGTGGTGCGACGGAACCCGCAGACGATCTGGCGGACGCCCTTCTTCGCCGGATGCTCCCGGAGTACGACGGGCGTCTGGATGCCGTGCTTGACGACGCTGTCCACGAGCAACTCGGGCTTCAGCGTCACCCGCAGCTCAAAGGTCGTGTCGGCCAGGTCGATCTGTTCCAGCGGGACGTCGAGGATCTCGGCCTTGCTCAGCCCGAAGGAGGGCCCGTCGTACGGCATCAGGGGCTTCCGCGGCCGGCCCCGGCGCTTCGGCGCCGTTCCGGCGGCCTCTTCGGACGGGGCCTTCGGCGAAACCGCATTCTTCTTCGACTTGGGCATCGTCTTCTCCTCGAGTTGGTGGATTGTAGGATGGCCTGGATCCCCGCCGCAACGCCCCCCGATCTGGCAATGCCCGAGTCGGAGGTGCTCGGTTCGGTGATTATGGAACGGCTTCCCAGGAATGTCGATGTGCAGTAGGATGTTCTCCGAAAGGTGCGGTGAGGCATGAACAACGCCACGAACACGACGAAGGCCAAGCAGTCGGGCGCCTGCGGCGGAGTAGCGCCCGGGGATCCCGCGGCCGTGGACGGCTTCCCGACGACGAGGCGCGACACCCCCTACGAGATGCCGCAGAGGACGCCCACGATCGCAGAGCTCCTGGCAACCCGGCCGGACTCGCTCTCGACCCTCGACGAGGCGCTCGCCGTCCTCCACTCCATCCAGGTCTTCCGCACGATCCTGGACGACGTCGCGGATCCGCTCAAGGCGAAGATCGGCAAGGAGGGGTGCCCGGACGCGTATTTCTTCCATGGCTTGGGCGTTCTCAACGACTTGGAGGAGCGGGATCGCCAGCTCGCGGATCTGGAGAGGCGCGTGAAGGGGGTTCGGATCGGAGCCCGGCCGGCGGCGGCCCCGCGGGCGCACCGACGAGATGAGGGCCGGCCGAAGGTGGAGGTCCCGGCAGAACAGCCGGTGCGCCTTGCCCAGCCCGCCACCTCTGGCTCGCTCGCCAGTGATGCGCCCGTCGGCGGCGCAGATCCGAAGGGCCCGGCGACATCTCCCGGCGGCACCGGCGTGGCGGCAGCGTGAGGAGGGTGGACATGGCATCAACGGCGAGCCTGGTCGCGGGGCCGATGGACGAGGGCGAGGACTGCGGGTTCGACGCGTGTGAAGATGGCGCGGATGAGGTAGGCGACGAGGTCCCGGTGGCGGAGGG
The DNA here is from genome assembly GCA_964568275.1 of uncultured Myxococcales bacterium. GTDB lineage: Bacteria > Myxococcota_A > Polyangia > DRWM01 > JAAZOP01 > JAAZOP01. The sequence continues at coordinate 6,516 of CAZMRP010000061.1, read as the reverse complement.
CGTTGAAGACTCGGCTGCGCCGCCTCCGACGGTGGCGGAGTTGATCGAGTTGACCAGACGGGAGCGGGAGCCGGCGACGGCACCCCCGACCAGAACGGCCTCACCTCCTGAGCCTGAGAAGGAACGACCGCAGGGGGACATCCTGGAGCGAGCCGGCGTGCCCACGAACGTCCTCGCGGCGACGATCCAGCCCGATCCGGAGCAGCCCGGGATGGGGAAGATCGTGCCCCACTCGGTCGACGAGCGGGCCGACCGCCGACGTCTCGGGGCGGCCATGCTCGGCGTGGGTGGGCCGCTCGACCGGCTGATGATGGACGGGTCGGCGATGTCGGCACTCGATACCGAAACCGGTCGCGGGCTGAGGTTCGGACTCGTCGGGTCAGGACCGCGGACGATCGAGGAGTTGGTCATGGGCGAGTTCGCGGCCGCCGCGATCGTATTGCAGGGGCGCATGATGGCGGCGGCGGCCAGATGCACGCGGGACTCGTCGCCCGGGTCCGCGAAGGCGGCCAGGGACTACATGCGGGCCTCGACTACCGGCCTCGGCCTCGTCGAACGAACCCTGGAGGCCGTCGATCTGGTGCGGGCACGGCGCCGGGACCGGACGGAAATGCCGGTCTTCGTCGTAGGCAGGGTGCCGACCGGGGACGACGGTGGCGGGAAGAAGTCGTGACGGCGCAGCGCGGGGCCGATCTGCTGCAGCCAGCCAGTGCCGGCCGGGCGGCTGAGTCCCCAACCACGGCCGCGTACGCGATGCTGCACAAGATGGTCTCCGCCCATACGGCCGACGTCATGACGGCCGGCGTGACAGAGCGGCCCGACGGCGAGGGGCCCCGCTCGACCGCCGACGTGCTCGCGCTCAGGCAGACCAGGCACGCAGCCCTGGGCGTGCTGGCTCGATCGCACCGGGCAAGGCGTCGCGGTGAAGATGCAGATCGCGCCGCGGGACAGGTTCTGGTTCGGCTTCGGTCAACCGGCGAGATCCCCGACCTGAACGACGTGGATCTGGTCAGGATGGCGGCGGTGCCGGACGAATCGCATCGGGTGGGAGTTGACCAGGCGCCCGGTGCCCACGTTCCGCCTTGTTCCTTTGATGGGGGACGGCCTCTGCTCGAGATGCTGCACAGGATTTCGGCTCAGGACCTGATGGCGTCCTGCGATCTGCCACGTCCGCGGCCTGGCGGCGAGATTCATGCTCACGTCGAACTGCGGCTGCTTGACGATCGGGTTGTCCGGTCCCAGGTGATGCTCGTCGGCTACAAGACGGGGTTCGGCGTGTCGGTGCTCGTCCGTTGCCCGCGCTGCGGGCGGCGCGTACGGCTGCTCTACATGCCATCAGCCGGCGGCGCGTTGGCCTGCGACGCATGCACCGGGGCAACCCGGTTCTGCGTGCGCCACGGTCATTCCGCTTGGTACCGGCATGTGCTCGGCCACCTACGACGGGCCGCGGTCCTGCGGGCCCGGGCCGCCCAGCCACGAATCCGCCGGACTACGCGGCGTCACCTGTTCGATGAAGCGCAGGTTGCTACGGACGGTGCGGTCGCCGGACTGGTTCGTCTCGGCTTCCCTGCTGACGATGCAACGGCGTTCGAGAAGTTGGTCGCCCCGATGATGTCGAACGACCGCGCCCGCGCCTGCCCGTAGGCCAGTAGACCCTGGCAGGGAGCGAACCGGACATTGATGTCCGCTCGGGGCCACCCCTCGGCCGAGTTCCTGCAGTATCTCGCCTCTCATCGCGCCCCTGGCGACGAAGCCACGTCGAGCAGCTTGATCTTCGGCGACCTGTCGGGGATCATCTCGGCGAGGTCGAAGACGCGCTCCCGCTGGCCCGGCTACCCGGGCTTGGCCGTCTCGTCAACGGCGACGGCGGGAGGGCGATGGGGACCTCGGACATCTGCACACGCCTTCCGCTGCCGGTACGGCGCGGGGTGACTCCCTGCGCTTTGGCCGGGAGGGCGGCCAGGTCGCCTGGCGTGTGCAGGGCTTGCGCCGCCCTTCTTCTTGTGGGGCGGTCGAGCCTGGAGGCACCGCCCATGACCGACCATCGATCGCAGGTTGAGCAGCGCGAGGATGGGAAGTTCGTCGTCGTGCCGACGAGACCGAACGGTGCGGAGCCGATCGGCCCGGCTCCTTTGGCTTCGCCGGCGCCCAACAAGCGCAGGGCCATCTTCATCGTCGCAGGCGTCGGCATCGCCGCAGTAGCCGCCGTCGTGGTCGTGGTCGTCGTGCTGTCGGGAGACGGCCATCTCCCGCCAAGCGACGCCGGCGAAGCTGCTCTGGCTGCCTCGACCGACGGCGGCGCTATCGCCCCCGCGGAAGACCTCAATCGCGCCGCCCTCGGAGAGCGGGCCGAGCAGGACGCGGCGAAGGAGGAGAAGGGCGAGACCTACGTCAAGGACGTCTACCGCACCCGCTGGAGGGACAACCCGAACGACCCGCTGGCCGTCTACCTCTACGTTCGGGCGGTCGAGACGGACGATGCCGTCGCGCTGCTGGCGGAATGCACGCGGGCGAACCCCGGGTTTGCCTGGTGCTGGCACTCGCTGTCCAAGCACTACGCCGACGAGAAGAAGTGGACAGAAGCGTCGGAGGCGGCCGAACGGGCGATGGCGCTGTTCGACGCAACGGACATCCAGGAGAACCACCGCTGGCTGACGCGGGTGAACGGGGCGTGGTACGAGGCATGGACGGGGAAGCGATCGGCCTCCTTTTCCTGCGAGACGCCGAAGGGGAACTTCGTCTTCCGCGTCCGCGAGAAGGGTCGGGGGACCGAGTGCCCGGACGTCTGCGTGGAGCCGGACATGGCGGCGCTCTGCTATGACGTGTCGTGGATGACCGAGGCCGGCGGATGGCAGTTGGACCCGACCGTGTTCGGATTCCGGATGGACGATGGCGACAAGTGGGCGATGACCGGCTGGTTCGACAGCGACGGCAACCTCATTGCCGACGGGCCGACGACGAACTTCGGCGTCGCGACGGCGGTGAGATGCGTTCCCGCCGAACGAAGCGTCGTCTCCGCCGAGTACTGGAACAACACGAGCTGCAAGGGGCAGTACGTGCTCCGCGACCTGTCGGCAGGGGCCCCGCTTGCCGTATCGGCCGCCACGCAGCGCGAGTTCGGAGCGATCCGCACGCTGGTCGAGGAGAACACGCCCGACCACATGCGGGTGCCCGACCTGCTTCCACATGACCGGGAGGAACAGGCCGCCCTCGTTGAGGGCTACCAGGAGGGCTGGCGGACCGGGAAGACGCAGTGGCAGAGGCGCTGGATGATCTTCGCCACGGGCGGCGGCATCGGTGCCACGACGACCGAACTCGCCCGTGCCGTGCGGAGCGCCGCCTCGGGCTTCTCGTGGGAGTGGGACTGCTTCGTCCACCACAGCGAGCGAAACCGCGGGGGCGCCCTGCGGATCTACTGCTCGACGGAGTACCCGGAGCGGTACGACTTCTCGATCCTCACCTTCAGCCGCCACTCCGGCCTGGAGCCCGGCACGCACATCCGATTCGGGAAGATCGGGCTCGGCAAGCCGGACGAGGACGACGACGGGATCATGATGTTCGGAGGGACCAACAGCTGGGATCCGCGGCTTCGGGTCGAGGTCGTCGAGTAGGACCGGCGGATCCGACGGGGGAGAGCACAACTCATGATCATCATGTGCCCCAACTGTTCCGCCCGCTACTCGATCGTCGATGCCGAGGTCGGGACCGCGGTGTTCAAGTTCACCTGCAGGAAATGTGGGCAGACGGACATATATCATCCGCCGGCCTCGGCGGTGAGCGAAGGTGGACAGACCGCACGAACGGCGAAGACCGTCCTTCTCGTGGTCGCGATCGTGTTGGCCATCTGGATCGGAAAGAAGTACTGGCACGCCCGAAGCATGTGCTCCGACTGGTGCAGCGGTGTGGCCGACTGGTCCGAGTTCCTCGGGGGCGTGCGAGTGGATCGCAAGGACCGCTCTTCGTGCACGAACACCTGCTCCTGGATGCTGTTCTTCGACAAGTTCGGCGAGCTGTAGGCAGGCCGAAGGTGGCGATACCGCGCTGGACGGCCGAGACCAAGGGCGCGGCGTGGATCTGCACCTTCTTGATCGTCGCCCGCCGGTCGTTCACGATCGCCGCCGCGGGGCCGTGACTTGCGCCGACCGCCGCGGAGCGCGATGCCAGGACCGATGAAGATCGAGGATCTGTTGCCGGAGAACTGGCGGTGCTTCCTACCGGACGTGCGGAAGGCCGGCAAGCGCCGGGCGTTTCTGCTCGGGCGCCGACCCAGGGACGGCATCCAGACGGCCGAGGGCTACCTGTACGAGTGCTGGTTGACTCACCCCGACTGGTCGGAGAAGGCGCAGATCCTCGCGTTCGTGACGGACGGGATTGAACGCCAATGGGGCAGGCCCCGCGGATACATCCCCTACGATGAAGCAGATCTGGCTTCGTGCGGTGCAGACGGCGCGACTGCATCCGGCGCTGCGACTCGGTCGGACGCCCGACTGCGGGCGATGGTCGAGGGGGCGATCGGAGCAGGCAACCGCGCTGACACGGCCGGCGAGGCGATGCTCGACCGCCGCGAGGAGCACGACGAAGCCGACTACGCGCTCGACGCTGTGGCAGCCGGCGATCGTCCGACGCTGGACCTCCTTGCAAGGGCCAAGAAGGCGGACGAGCAGAAGAAGCTGACCCCGGAGAGGCGGGCAGGATTCCGTAGGCGCTTCGGCCGCCTGCTGGACGACGCGTCACGCCGGTCGATCATCCGGGCCCGGCCGAGAGAGGCGTTTCGCGACGCCCCGCCGGGCTACGTCCAGGCTCGGTTGTCGTTCGTCTACCACGACCGCATCGCCAAGGTGCGAGAGAACCTCCGCGTGTTCTACCAGATCGTGCGTCGCTTCTTCCCGACCCGCCGGGCATTGGCCCGGCTTGTCCAGCAGCTCCGTGCATGTCCAGCGCCCGGGGCGCTGCACGTCGTTGGTCCGCCGGATCCGCACGAGGCGGACGCGCCGACGACGGCTGCCCTCCTCCGCACGCTGGCGGACGAACATCAGATCACCTGGCCGACGTCGATCTCGCTGCCGGCGCGAACGATCCTGCTGCTCGCCGCCGTTGTCATCAACAGGCTATCCATCTTGCCAAAGGGAGCCCTGTGGGCCAGGACGCAGTCCGAGTTGGTTGCCCTGCTCGGGAGTACGGGGCGGCTGCCGCGCCGGTCGCCCCCCGGCTTGGTGCTGACCAAGCGGGGACGCGCCGTGTTTGCTCGTCTGCCAGCGGAAGCGATCGGACCGATGACGATCGTCGAACTCGCCGGCCTGCTGCAGCCGCCGCCCTTCGTGGTTGTCGAGCCCACCGAGGGCGGCAGGCCTCCGAAGACGGGGCGTCAAGTTCGGCAGGTTCGCGTCCGGCGCGTCGTGTCGGTTTGCGCCGGGCGTGCCTTGGACGCGATGTCGGGATCGGAGGCAAGGGCGGACGACTCCCTCTCCTGGGCGCTGGAGTGGGCGTGCAGGGTGAGGGCAGCACTGGCCGTGGCCGCCGGAGACGACGCTGTCGGCGAGCATCCAGACCTACTCGACATGGCTGACGATGAGTCGCAGCGGCAGCTGCGTGGCCTCCAGCTCGCAGCCCGGGAACCTCGGCCGGAGAACTTCAACGTCGATCTACTCGACCCGTCGGTGACCAAGGCGCTGTCCAAGCCGAAGGCCGGTGCCCTGCTCGCCGCTGCCTCGGCCTGCGCCCTGATTTTCGATCGGTCGGCATCGGAATGTCGCAAGGCCAGCTTCCTCCATGAACGACACGCCGACGAACTCCGCCGCCACGCAACGCATCCGATCGGCTCGGCACTTCTGCCGCTCGCACCCCGCCCGCGACGACGAACCGGAAAGCGATAGATTGCCCGCACGGGTGGGTTAGGAACCTAGGCGCCACGGCCTCATCGATCGGGGGCCGGCGCAACATCCCGTCATTCCGGACATTCCCGGCGCACGCCGTCCTGCACGGCCCATCACGGCTTCCCCCGCGGCAGGCTTCTCCCCAGCAGTCTGTAGGAGGTGCGAGATGGAACCGGTGGTGGTCACGCGACTCACGGTAGCTGAACTCGTCGACCTCGTCGTCCCCCGTCTGGCGCAGCAGCTCCTCGACGCGCTGAGCGACGAGGCGCCGAGCAGCAGGCGCGGCTGCCGGCGGAAGCCATCGGCAAGCCGAGCGGCTCAGTCGAGGAGGGAGGACAGGTCCGTGCGGAGGCCGGAGACGGCGCCGTAGCGCGTGAAGCACGCAGCGCCGCCCCGACGCCAACGGGGCGGCACTCGAAGGCACCTGGTTGGAGCAGGCACCATGGGTGATTCTAGCAGTTCTCAGGAAAATACCAACGGGAGCACGACCGGCCGTCCGTTGCTCGATCATCATCGAGAGCACCTTCGGACCAGCGGCCTGTCCGACGAGACGATCGCCGCCGCCGGCTTCTACTCGATCGTCGACCCCTTCAGCGGCGGCTTCGACGTGATCCACCTGGCGGCGGGATGGTGATCCACTCGG
>CAZMRP010000060.1:0-13615 GCA_964568275.1 uncultured Myxococcales bacterium | reverse complement strand
GGGGCGGGGGGGGCCAGCTGGCGCGCGTCGGGGGCGGAGTAGACGCCCCGGACGGGGGCGCCGGCGGCGCGGGCGGCCGCGGCGGCCCCGCCGGCGGCGGCGGGGCGGGCGAGCAGGTCGAGGAAGGTGCCGACGGGGGTTCTCGGTCGGTGGGCGGGGTGGAGCGCCTGGTCGATGTCGGAGCCGGGGGTGACGCAGACCGGGCAGCCGGGCCCGGAGAGCAGGCGCAACGGCTCGGGGAAGACGGCGCGCAGGCCGTGCCGGCCGATGGCCATGGTGTGGGTGCCGCAGACCTCCATCACCTGCATCGGGCGGGTGACGGCCGCGACGAGGGCGGCCCGCGCCGCATCGAGCCGCTGGTGGGCGGAGGCCCGCATCAACCGCGCTCCGCGTCGGGCCCGGCCGCCAGCAGCTCCTCGAGCAGTCGGAGGTTCTCGAGCGCCTCGGCCTCGTCGAGGCGCTGGATGGCGTAGCCGGCGTGGACCAGCACCCAGTCGCCGACGGCGGCGCCGGGCAGCAAGGCCAGTCCGACGCGGCGTTGGGCCCCCTGGAACTCGGCGACCGCCTCGTCCCCTTCGATTCGCAGCAGCTTCCCCGGTACGGCCAGGCACATTGCGCTTCCCCGCTTCCCCCGCCGAGCGCCTCCAACCTAGCGGCGCCGGGGCGCAGCGTCAATTCGGACGCACGGCCCGGGGTCGACGCCGGTCTTCGAGTGGGACGGGCGGCCCCACGACTTCGTCGCGGGCGGCTGCAGCTCCACCGGTTCGGGGTGCCGGTCGCCCTCCTCCGCCGCGGCGGGGAGCCATGAGGTTCGCATGCCCTGCACGTTGAGCGCGGAGACCTCCGCGACCCGCGCCCGTCCCGGCGGCGGCAGGCGGGCTAGAAGCGGTAGCCGACGTAGCCGCCGAAGGTCAGGTACAGCGGGTCCAGCAGCGGGTAGGCGTCCTGGGAGACGAGCAGCACGTGGCCGGTGGCGTCGACGCCGGCCTCGAGGGCTCCGTAGGGCAGCGGGTACTCGAAGATCAGCCCGGCGGACGCCGCGGCGGTGAAGGCGAAGGTCGCGTCGCCCGCGTCGGGGGAGAGCGAGGCCATTTCGAGCGCCGCGCCGGCGGTGGGGTGCAGGTGACCCCGCCGATTCCAGCGCCAGGCGAAGCCGAGGCTGGTCTGCACCAGGTCGCCGGAGCCGCAGGGGCCCTCGTCGGCGAGGCAGCAGCCGTGCACGGGGTCGAGCGTGCCCCACTCGAGGTTGCGGGCGACGGAGATGTCGAGATTGACGGAGACCGGGTCGAGGATCAGGCCGAGGTGGGCGCGGGGGGCATCGAGCAGCGATTCGCGCAGCGACGGCATGTAGAAGCCGCCGTAGCCCACGCCGAGCTCGATCAGGCCCAGGTCGTCGAACGGGTCGGCCGGTACGGACGGCGGGCGGACGGTCACGTCGACGTTGACGTGGTGCGTGTCGACGATCACCGGGTCGACGGCGTGGTAGTGGTAGTGGTAGCGCGGCGTGCTGACGTAGGTCACGACATCGCTCCCGTCCCCGTAGATCTCCACGGCCCGCGCCGTCGTCGGCAGTGCGAGCGCCAGCAGCCCCACGATCGCCAAGCTCTTCATCTCCATCCTCCCTCGGCTTCCTCGACTCCGTTCGGCCCGACCCTCCCCTCCCCGGGGCGTCGGTCAGTCCTCGAAGAACGACTCCAGCTCGTCGGCCGAGACGGTCTCGCGGCCGGACGAGGCGCGAATCACCAGGGCCTTCCCGTCGCCGACGCGCAGGGTGACGTCCTGGCCCAGGCTGAGCAGCGCGGACAACTCGGGGTGGGCGGCGAGCACGGCGAAGTAGGCGTCGGACAGGTACTTGATCTCGAGGGTCGCGGAGGCGCCGCCGGCGCCGTCCTCGACCCAGCCGCTGCCGGTACGGACGAACAGGCGGCCGGCGACGTACTGGGTGAAGCCGCCGGTCTGCTGGCGATCGGCCTCGCGCATCCCGCGCAGCTGCTCGCTCATCCGCCGGCCGTCGTCGCCGGTGGCGGCGGACCCGGAGGTCTGGCCGGCGGAGCGGGTGACGGTGGACAGCGCGTGGTAGCGCTCGTAGTCCGCGGCGATCGGCGCCGCCGGGGCGGGGGCGGCCGCGGTGCCGGGGCTGCTCCAGCCGCCGCCGCCCAGCGACTCCTCGGAAGCGGCCATGTCGAACGCGCCCAGCGCGGGCTCGGCGGGCAGCGGTCCCCAGCGCCCCTCGTCGCGGTCCCGCCAGCCCAGGCGGTTCGGCACGATCGGCGGCTCGTCCTCGGTGACGAGGTACGAGGTGTAGGGGGTGACGATGCCGTACTCGCGGCCGAGGGCGATCACCTCGTCGCGCAATTCGGAGTTCTCGCCGCGCAGGCGGATCTCGTCGAGCAGGAAGCCGACCTTGCGGGTGGCCCAGAGGTGGGCGAGGAAGTCGTTGTCGCGCTCGCGGTCCGGGAAGTTCACCTCGTAGGAGTAGGTCTTGGTCTGGGCGCCGACCTTGCCGCCGAGGATCACCTCGGCGTCGCCGTCGTCGCGATAGCGGCCGAGCAGCAGCAGCTGGCTGCCGTGGAACAGGTCGGGGGTCTCGCGGGGGTAGATGTCGAAGAGGTCGATGTCGCCGTCGACCTTGAGCACCAGGTCGGCCATCACGGGGAAGGCGATCTTGCCGTAGAAGCCGGAGAGCTTCCGTTCCAGCTCCTCGCCGCCGTGGGCGTACTCGCTGGCCCCGCGGTTGGCGGTGGAGATCGCGTCGAGGAAGTTGGCGTTGACGTCCTCGCCGAGGCCGAAGACGAAGATCCGCGCCCGCCGCTCGTTCCAGTCCCGGACGTCGCGGATGATGCGATCGGTGTCGGTCTCGCCGACGGTCGGCATGCCGTCGGTGAGGAAGACGATGATGTGCGGGACGCCTTCCTCCTCGGGCTGGTCGAGGGCGGCCTCGAGGGCGTCGGAGATGGCGGTGCCGCCCAGGGCGCGCAGGTCGGCCACGAAGTCGGTGGCCTTCTCGACGTTGGCCTGGGAGGCGTTGAGCGGGGCGTCGGACAGCGCCTCGACACCGCTGGAGAAGCGGATCACGTTGAACAGGTCGTCGCTGCCGAGGTGCTCGAGGCAGAAGCGCAGCGCTTGTTTGGCCTTGTCCATCTTGTCGCCGGACATCGAGCCGGAGGTGTCGAGGACGAAGGTCACGTGCTTGCCCATCACCTCGTCGTCCTCCAGGTCGTTGCGCGGGGTGATCATCATCATGAAGTAGCCGTCCTGGTGGGCGGGGCGGTAGGTCAGCAGCGACAGGCCGACGTCCTCGGGGGAGACGGTGAAGTACAGCAGGAAGTCCTGGCCCAGGTCGGCGCGGTTCTTCTCGAAGCCGGCGGTGGCGTGGTGGTCGTCGCGCCGGGCGATGTCGACCTCGTGGGTCGGCGAGTAGATCGTCTGCAGCGGGATGGCCGAGTCGATTCGGGCGGTGACGGTGAAGTCGCGCATCGTGCTCGCGGTCTGGCCCGAGGTCTTCATCGGGTACAGGTAGCGGTAGACGCCGGCCTCGTAGGACAGCACCGAGGTGAACTGGATCTCGACCCGTTGCTCGCCGCGCGCCGGGATCGGGAACACCCGCGCCTTGAACAGGTTCCCGCCCATGTACTCGATCAGGCCCGGGTCGCGGATCCGGGCCACGATGTCCTGGTAGATCCGCGCCGCCGCTTCGCGCTCCAGCACCTCCCCCTCGGTGCGCTGGCCGTTGATCCACAGGGCGAACTGCGAGACCGACGAGCCGGCCGGCAGCGGGAAGATGTAGGTCGCCTCCAGGATCTGGTCGGTGCGGTTCTCGAACACCTGGTCGACCTTGGTCACCGCCGCGCGGTCGGTGATCGAGATATCGACCCGGTGCGACTCGATGGCCATCGGGCCGAGGGAGCGGTCGGTCGGCAACAGGATGCCGATGGCCGACGCGGCGCTCGGCGCGACCGCCGCCGCGAGAACCAGGATGCCCAGGGTGATGCGACGCATGCTGAACCTCCCTCCAAGAGGGCCCGAACGACCCGGCTTCGTACGGGTGGGGAGCGAGGGTCGATCTAGGAGGGCGGTCCGTTCGGGGTGGGGAGACAAGGTCCGCAGAGACCGCGCGACGACGACGACGACCACGACCACGACCACGTCGGCGGGGGTTCAGGCGGCGTCGAACAGGTCCGCGTCGCCCCCGGAACCCTGCGTTTTCGGGCGCTTGCGGGCGACGACGAGGAGCCGGAACAGGGTGGGCAGGACCACGCCGCCGACGACCGCGAACAGGACGATGGCCAGGGAGGTGGTCCCATCGATCAGGCCGATCTCGAGGCCGATCCGCGACTCGGCGACCAGCAGGGTCAGGGGGGCGGCGAGCAGCACGCCGGCACCGACCGACTCGCGGAAGCGCAGCCCGGCCCACAGGAGCAGCAGGCAGGGGAGGACCTTGGCGGCCAGGGAGGCGGCGGCGAGGAAGCCCATCTCGCTCCAGACGGCGCTGCCGGTGAGCCCGCCGAGGTCGAAGCTCATGCCGACGTCGATGAAGAAGATCGGGATGAAGAAGCCGAAGCCGATCGAGGACAGCTTGGCCTCGACGGCGTGCTTCTCGCGGAACACGAAGGAGAACAGGGCGCCGGCGAGGAACGCGCCGAGGATCGCCTCGACGCCGAGCAGCGTGGCGACGGCGACGAAGGCGATCATCAGGGCCAGGCTGGCGCGGACGCCGATCTCGGAGGCGTCCTTGGTGGCCACGACGCGGGAGAACGAGTCGGGGAACCACCACAGGAGGCTGCGCAGGAGGACGAGGCAGAGCCAGGCCAGGCCGAAGACCAGGGCCAGCTTGCCGACGGCCCACACGAGGTCGAGGCCGATGCCGTGGACGCCGGCGATGTCGCCGATCGTGAGGCCGATCAGGGTGAGGAACTCGCCGATCGTGCCGACGAGCAGGATCAGCTGGCCGAGCGGGCGGTGGGTGAGGTCGAGGCCGCGGAGGGTGGCGAGCACGAGGCCGAGGCTCATCGCGCCCAGCACCAGCACGAGGAACAGCGGGCGTTCGAAGAACAGGACGACACCGAAGGCGAGCGCGAACGCGCCGAAGGCGGCGGCCACGGCGGCGGCGAGGGTCCGGCGGCTCATCCGGCCGATCTGGGTGAAGTCGATCTCGAGGCCGGCCAGGAACATCAGCAGGGCGAAGCCGAAGCGGGCGAGGGACTGGATGAACTCGGTGCGGCTCGTCAACCCCAGCGCCTGCTGGGAGATCGCCATGCCGAACAGGATCTCGCCCACCACCGCCGGTACGCGGAGCCGCTCGAACAGCAGCGGCAGCAGGAAGGCGCCGAGCGCCAGGACGAGCAGGGAGAGAGCGCCCTCGGCTTCCATGGTCGTCCGTCAGCGTGGGAGGACGAGCACCGAGCACGGGGCACGGTGGACCAGGTTCTGCTCGACGCTGGGGCGTCCGAGCGAGTTGCGGACACTGCCGCGGAAGCCGAGGACCAGGAGTTGGTAGCCGGAACAGGCGGCCAGGGTCGCGGCCACGGGATTGCCCTCGAACTCCAGGCGAGCGACCTGCACGCCGTACGACATGGCCAGCTCGCGCACCTCGTCCTGCTGGCGCCGCAGTTCCTCGGCCACGCCGGCCCCGGTGACGAACTCGGGCGCCAACGCCACGCCCACGGTGAGCGAGGCGGCGAAGCAGCGCGCGGCGTCGATGGCCAGCGTGGCGGTCTCGGCGTCGAACTCCGGGTCGGTCAGCGCGAGCAGGATGCGTTCCCAGGGGAAGGTGCCGCGGGGCACGAGCACCGGCGAGCGCAGCGGAGCGATGCGGCGCATCAGCGGCGTCCACCCGAAGCCCAGGCGCTTGTGCCACGGGATCGGCTCGGCGGGCTGCACGAGGATGCCGACGTCCCGCCGGACCATCGCCTCGGCGAGGTGGCCCCGGGTGTCCTGGCCGGTGCAGGCGACGCGGGCCGGCAGCCCTTCGCCCTGCGCCCACTGCAGGAGCGGCTGCGCCGCCGCGCCGTCCCCGCAGGCGACGAACTCCAGCGCTTGGGCCTTGCTGTGACGCGCCAGCCAGGCCAGTTCGGGGAACGCCGGCGGCGTCATCGCGTCGGCCGGGACGACGATGGCGGTGCCGTAGTGCAGCGGAAACTCCGAGTGGCCGGTGCGCAGGAAGCGGGCGATGCCCGGCAGCACGGCGGGATCGCCGACCAGCAGCACGCGGTCGCCGGCTTCCAGTCGCGTGTCGCCGTGGGGGACGATCAGCTCGTCGTCGCGGTAGACGGCGGCGATCAGCCACAGGCGCGGATGGAGCGACGACAACGGCTTGCCGATCACGCCCGAGTTCGGGAGGATCTCGCTCTCCATCACCTCGCCGCGCCCGAGGCCCACGCCGGCCGCGATGCGGGAACCCTTGGCGACGGCGGACGCGAGCAGGGCGCTCTGGGCCTCGACGCCGCGCACCACGTCCACGTCCAGCGCCTGAAACGGTTTCGGGGAGGCGTCCCCCCGCAGTAGGACCGTGACTTCGGGCACATGCAGGTCCTGCTTGAGGATCCGACAGGTCTCGAGGGTGACATCGTAGGTGCCGGTGGTGACGACGACGGCGTCGACCCGGGTCGCGCCGGCGCGCTCGAGCACCAGGCGCGAGGTGGCGTCGCCATCGATGAACGTGAACCGATCGGCGGGCAGGGCGCCGGAGCTGCGGGCCTTGGCCGGGCCGGGGTCGACGTCGAGCAGGGTGACGTGCCAGCCGCCCAGCAACCGGCGGGCCAGTTCGAAGCCGGTGGAGCCGGCGCCCACGATCAGGACCCGTGGCAGCTTCGTCGTCGGTTGCGGCTCGGAAGACGTCACGCGTGCGGTTCCTTCCCTGCGATGGACATTGGAGAATAGCGGTCCTGCCCGACCGCTGGCAAGCGGTGGAATTCGACGATTCCGACGATTCCGGGTTGCCGACCCGACGGATCGCCCCTATCGTGGGCAGGTGGACGTGCGACGGGCCAACACGGGACGAAGCAAGGCCGCCGGGAGGCGGCTCGGCATCGCACGCCGCCTGCGGCCGCTCGGACTGACCTGGGCCTGGCTGGCGCTGCTGCCGCTGCTCGGCCCGGGCCCGACGCCCGTGGACCTCGGCGCGTCGGCCTCCCTTCGGTTGCCGGACCCGGGCGCCCCGCCCGGCCCGGGGGACCGCACGCCGCCGTCCGGGGTCTTGGACCGCGCGCCCGCCGCGTCCCACAGCTCTTCGGACGCCCTGGCGGCACGGTCGACCGACCGACGGCCGCTTCCGGGGCCGATCGGCGAGGAGCGCCCGGGCCACCGCAACCGCGTCGACCGCCCTCCCCGCCTCGCCGCCTGATTCCGGGTCACGACACGCGGCCGGCTGCAACCACGGCCGACCGCGGAGGATCCACCCGGGCCGGGCGGGAGCTTCGTGCTCCCCGGTCCGCAGGAGGTGCCCGCCGGGCACCGAGGGAGAGCGCAAATGGCGATCGAACCGAGGGAGTTGGAGCAGACCGGAGGACGGAAGTCCGCCGCCAGGGGCGGCGTACGGGAGGGGCGGCGGGAGCGCTCCGCGCCGCGTGTCCCGACGAGCGAGACGAGTGCCGAGGGCCGGCGGCCGGCCACGGAGGAGGTCGAGGTATCCGACCGGCGCCGCTGGGTGCAGCGCCACGGCGCGACGGTCTTCATCACGTTCGTCTTCGTATTCCTGGCGCTGCTGGTCGTGGTAAAGAGACTTTCGATGTGACCGTCCCACGCGGTGCTACCCGCGGCGCGGTCACGCACGGCCGAACGGTCGTGGCCGGTGACGCCGCGGGACGCCCGAGTCGGGCGTGCCGCGCCGACCGTACCGGCGCCGATCGCGGCCCCGGGAGGCACGGATGCACGGCGCGGGATGGCTGGCCGATCTGGCGGTGGTGTTCACCGCCGCCGTGGCGGTGGCGCTGCTCTTCGCACGGATTCGTCTGCCGGCGGTGACCGGGTTCCTGGTCGCCGGCGTGGTCGTGGGGCCCGGAGGGCTGGCCCTCGTCCAGTCGACGGAGCGCATCTCGACCCTGGCCGAGGTCGGGGTGGTCCTGCTGCTGTTCACGGTGGGGCTGGAGCTGTCACTCGAGCACCTGCGACGACTGTGGCGCCCGGTGGCGATCGGCGGCACGTTGCAGGTGGTGCTGACGGGCGCGGCGGGGTTCGGGGCGGCGGAGCTGTTCGGCTTCGAGACGCCGACGGCGGTGATGGTCGGGTTCCTGGCGGCGATGTCGTCGACGGCGATCGTCCTGCGCGCCTTGGCCGCGCGGGGCGAGACCGAGGCGCCGCACGGCCGACTGGTGGTCGGCGTGCTGATCTTCCAGGACCTGTGCGTGGTGCCGATGATGCTGGCCCTGCCGATGCTGGCCGGCAAGGGGGGCGGGGTCGGCGAGGCGGCGCTGGTGGCCGGCAAGGCGGTGGCGGTCGTCGCCGGAACGCTGGTGTTCGGTCGCTTCGTGGTGCCGTGGGTCCTGCGGCGGGTCGCCGCGACGTCCTCGCGCGAGGTGCTGCTGCTGACCGTCGTGCTGATCAGCGCCGCCACGCTGTGGGCCACCGCCCAGACCGGGCTGTCGATGGCGCTGGGGGCGTTCCTGGCGGGCGTGGTGGTGGCGGGGACGCCCTTCGGTCGCCAGGCGATCTCGGACGCCCTGCCGCTGCGCGACATCTTCCTCAGCCTGTTCTTCGTCTCGGTGGGGATGCTGCTCGACGTGGCCACGGTGGCCGACCGTCCGTGGACGGTGCTGGGCTTGTCGGTCGCGCTGCTGGTCGGCAGGGGCCTGCTGGCGGGGGTGGCGGCGCTGGTGCTGCGGATGCCGGTGCGGGCGTCGGTGCTGGCCGGGGTGGCGCTGGCGCAGGTGGGCGAGTTCTCCTTCGTGCTCCTCACGGCGGGAACCGGCCTGGGGCTGCTGGACGCGGAGTCGGCGCGGGTGTTCCTGGCCGCCTCGGTGATCACGATGCTGGTGACGCCGCTGCTGATCGCGCTCTCGCCGCGGATGGCGGCGGGGGCGGCCCGGATGGGCGCGCTGGCCCGGGCGCTCGGCGTGCGCTCGATGGACGAGCCGAAGGAGGAGCACCGGGCGCTGCGCGACCACGTGATCATCGCCGGCTTCGGCACGGGCGGCCGGATGATCGCCGGGGCGCTGCAGGAGTTGCGGCAACCGTACCTGATCCTGGACCTCAACGCCGAGTCGGTGCGCGGGGCGCAGGCCGACGGGCTGGCCTCGTACTACGGCGACGTCACCTCGGCGGAGGTTCTGCGACTGTCGGGGCTGGAGCAGGCGGCGGCGTTCGTGCTGGTGTTGTCCGACCCGGGCGCCACGCGGCGCTCGGTGGAGGTGGCGCGCGGCCTGGCGCCGGCGCTGCCGATCCTCGTGCGCTGCCGGTTCGCCGGCGAGGTGGAGGACCTGCGGCGGCGCGGGGCGACGCTGGTGGTGCCGGCGGAGGTGGAAAGCTCGGTGGAGGTGCTGGCCGGCCTGCTGCGCCTGCGCGGCGTGCCGCGCAACGTGATCGACACCCGGATCGAGGAAGCGCGCGAGGCGCAGGGGCCGCTGGAGCGACGGCTGACCGTACCGCCGACGGCGCGCCCGGATCTCGGCGACCTGATGCGGCAGGTGCGGCTGGAGAGCTACCTGGTGGGCGCGGCGGACTGGGTCGCGGGCAAGAGCATCGTCGAATCGCGGGTGCGGGCGGCCACCGGCGCGTCGGTGGTGGCGCTGCGGCGGGCCGGCAAGCTGCGATCCAATCCCCCGGCCGACGAGCGGCTGGCGGCCGGCGACATCGTGTACCTGATCGGCACGCGAGAGGAGGTCGCGCAGGCCGGCGCCTGGTTCGCGACCGGCCGGGAGGAGGCCGCACCGTCGTCCCCGGAGCCGGCGCCGGCCGGCTGAAGTTGCCGGCCCTGTCGAGTCTCCGGTAGACTCGGTCACGCTCGGCGGCGTCGTGTGCTGCGCGCGGCATCCGCGGGGGCGAAGGTGTCGTCATGACGTCCGGCAGGCTGGTCGTGGTTTCGAATCGGCTGCCCGTCGTCCTGCAACGGAGCAAGCAGGGCGAGTGGCGGGTGCAGCCCGGGGCGGGCGGGCTGGTCACCGCGATGGCGCCGGTGCTGCGGGACCGCGGCGGGCTGTGGATCGGCTGGGCCGGCACGCCCGCGGCACAGGCGCGGGAGGTCGAGTTGCGGCTGGCGGCGGGCGTGGAGGGGGTGGGCTACACGCTGCGCGACGTGCCGCTGACGCGGGACGAGGTCGACGGCTACTACCAGGGGTTCGCCAACGAGATCCTGTGGCCGCTGTTCCACGACCTGCCGTCGCGCTGCAACTTCGACCCGGACTACTGGCCGATCTACGAGGCGGTCAACGCCAAGTTCGCGGCGGCGGTGGCGGAGCACGTCGGCGCGGAGGACTATCTCTGGGTCCACGACTACCACCTGATCCTGCTGGGGCGCGAGGCGCGTCGGCTGGGGCTGCGGCAGCGGGCCGGGTTCTTCCTGCACATCCCGTTCCCGCCGCCGGACCTGTTCTTCAAGCTGCCGTGGCGGTTCCAGCTGCTGGAGGCGCTGCTGGACTACGACCTGGTGGGGTTCCAGACGGTCCGCGACCGCCGCAACTTCCTGCAGTGCGTGCGAGCGCTGCTCCCGGGGTCGCGGGTCCGCGGCGCCGGCGCGGTGGTGTCGCTGGGGGTTCCCGAGCGGCGGGAGATCCGGGTCGGGGCCTTCCCGATCAGCATCGACTTCGACGACTTCGCGCGCTTCGCGGCCACGGCGGAGGTGGCGCAGAAGGCGTGGCTGATCCACGAATCGCTCCCGCGCCGCCAACTGGTCCTGGGGCTCGACCGCCTGGACTACAGCAAGGGGATTCCGGAGCGCATCCGGGCGCTCTCGCGGGCCCTCGAGCGGTTCCCGGAGCTGCGGCGGAACATCACGTTCGTCCAGGTGGTGGTCCCGAGCCGAACGGACGTCGCGGAGTACAAGCGGCTGCGGGACGAGATCGAGCGGCTGATCGGGCGGGTCAACGGCCGGTTCACGTCGGCGGGCTGGACGCCGATCCACTACATCTTCCGGTCGCTGTCGCGGGTCGAGCTGGTGGCCTACTACCGGACCTGCGAGATCGCGCTGGTCACGCCGCTCAAGGACGGCATGAACCTGGTGTCCAAGGAGTTCTGCGCCTGCAGTCTGGACCACAACTCGGTGCTGATCCTCTCCGAGTTCGCCGGGGCGGCGGCGCAGCTGCAGCACGGGGCGCTGCTGGTCAATCCGCACGACATCGACGCGACGGCGCAGGCGCTCTGGGACGCCTTCCGGATGCCGCAGAGCGAGCGGGCGCAGCGGATGCAGGCGCTGCGGCGGACGATCCGCCAGCAGAACATCTACCGCTGGGTCGACACGTTCCTGCAGGCGGCGACGAGCCACCAGCTGAGCGATTTCCCGGTGGAGCTGCCCTACGTGCCGCGGCGGACGGAGCCGCCGCCGGCCTGAGCCGCCCGGCCGGCGCGGCTCACAGTGCGAGCACGTCGTCCGAGCCGGTGCGCACGGCCTGGACCAGCGCCAGGTAGTCCAGCAGGTGGCGGGTGATCAGGAACCGTTCGCGGACCAGCATCCGCGCCCGTTCGCCCATCTTGCGCGCCCGGTCGGGCTGGCTGAGCAGCTGGCGGATCCGGTAGGCGGCGCCGTCGACGGAGTGCACGAGGAAGCCGGTGACGCCGTCGAGGATCTGCACGGTGATCCCGCCGGTGGCGCCGCCGATCACCGGCTTGCCCTTCCACATCGCCTCGGAGACGGTCAGGCCGAAGCCCTCGCGAATCGACTTCTGCAGGACCACCGTGGCCGCCCGCTGCAGGGCGTTGATCTCGAGGTCGGCGGTCGGGGGCAGCAGCAGCACGTGCACCAGCGGGTCGTCGCCGGCGGCGGCGCGGACCTCGGCGATCACCTCCGCGCCCTCGGGGTCGTCGGTGGCCTCGCCGCCGACCAGCACCAGCCGGCAGGGAACGTAGCGCGACGCCAGTCGCCAGGCCTGGAGCACGCCGACCGGGTCCTTGAAGCGGTCGAAGCGCGAGACCTGCAGCACGAGCGGCAGGTCGCGCGGCAGCTGGAGTCGTTCCAGCACGGCGTCGATCTCCTCCGGCCGGAGCTCCCGGTTCTTCTCGGCCAGCGGGTCGATCGACGGGTGGACGAGGAACTGGTGGTGCGGCAGCGCGCGGGCGAACTGCGGCATCGACCAGATCGACGCGTCGTAGCCGGCGACGATCGGCCGCAGGAAGCGCCACAGCGGCCGCGACGGCGTGGCGGCGTCGATGTGGCAGCGCCAGATCCACGTTCCGTCGCGGCCGCGCCGGTGGTGGATCAGCGCGGCGGGCTGCGGGTCGTGGATCAGCAGCACGTCGGCGTCGAGCGGCAGGCGGGCGGCGTTCCGCGCATTGACCTCGAGGTAGTGCTCGAGGTCCGCGTCCGGCACGCGGACCGGCAGGCCCTGCAGCCCGTTGTGGAACGCCTTGGTGGTCCGGTAGAAGTCGGCGTCCCCTTCCAGCACCTCCCATTGGGCATCGACGCCGACGTCCCGGAGCAGCGGGATCATCCGCCGGAGGATCTCGGCCACGCCGCCGCCCACGGCGGTGGAGTTGACGTGCAGCATGCGCACGCCGTGCAGGTGCCGGCCGAGCGCGCGGATTTCGCCGATCCGCGACGGGCCGACGATCGCTTCGTAGTCCTGGAGTTCGATCGTCATGCCGCGGCCTCCGTCAGCAGCCGTCCCACGGCGTCGCGCACGTCCTCGATCCGCAGGGCGGGGAAGTCGATCCGTCGGATGGCCGCGGCGAGGTCGCGGAGGCCGAGCGAGCCTTCGACCCAGGCGCTGAAGTCGTCGCTGCGCACGTCGAGCCGCGTCCGGGCCTCGAAGAAGTGGTAGTAGATCGCGCCGCGCGAGGCCCGGGCCACGGCGTCCCGCAGGCCGGGCAGGTCGGTGGCCTCGACGCCGGTGGGATAGGCGACCAGCATCGAGCGCTGGAAGTGCAGCTCGCCGCCCGGCCGGGCCCACGGCACGTGGTGGCTCGCCACCAGGTGGTCCTCGACGATCTCGAGCAGCGCCGCCCGCAGCGCCTCGGGCTCCGGGTTGTCGTAGGGGTCGAAGTTCCCGAGCCGCTCGGCGAGCACCGCGTCCTGCAGCCCCGCCTCGGCCCAGTACGCGAACTCGTGGCCGAAGGCCGAGAAGTCGTAGGCCGGGTCGAGCGGGAAGCGGAACAGGTGGTGCCGCAGCACGGCCGCGTCGACCTCGCGCAGCGCCGTGAACAGCTCGCGCAGGTTGAGGGCGTTGCGCCCGGTGGCCATGCGCAGCGCGTGGGCGTCGCAGAGCACGAACGGATGCACGGTCATCGCTCCTTCCCTCCCCCGCCGACGGCCTCGAGCAGCGTCAGCAACTCGCCGACTCCGGAAACGCGGAAACCCGCGGCGCTCGGCCGGGCCCTCCGGGCGACGAGCACGCCGACGTCGCGCGGGCCGAGGGCCGCGAACAGGTCCTCGTCGGTCCGATCGTCGCCGGCGGCGCACAGCGGCAGACCGCGCCAGCGGACCGGGCCGCGACGCAGGCGGCGCGCCACGCGACCCTTGTTCGCGCCGTGC
>CAZMRP010000059.1:0-13672 GCA_964568275.1 uncultured Myxococcales bacterium | reverse complement strand
TCCCCGCGTGCGCACCGCCCCGACCGCCGCCGGGCCCACCGCCGTCGGCCCCGTCCACCGCGCCGCCCGCGTCGCCCCCAGGCCCGGGCTGCGTGCCGACCGCCGAAAGGTCGATCGTGCCGGGAATCGTCGCCGTGCGGCGTACCACGAAGATCAGCGGCAGCCCGCCGCTCACCCGCAACGTGCCTTCCACGATCAGCTCGCCGGTCGTCAGCACGCAGTACGCACCCCCGCCTTCCGCGACCACGATCCGCGATTCCGACGAGAACATCGGGGTGCAGGCGGTCGTCGAGAACTCCACCAGCGAGTCGGCCGCCAGGTGGAACGTGAAGCCCGTGCCGAGGAGGTCGGCCGGCTCGAGATTCAACGGGTCGAACACCCGACAACGCAGCTCGGTCTCGTGGCACCCGAGCGGACACGTTTCCACGACGTACCACGCGTCCTCGGCACAAGCCTCCAGCGCGTCCCCCGCGCAGCGGCGCGCGCCCGGTGCACAGGGCACGTCGCCGCCTTCGTCCGGCGACCCGTCGTCCACGGACGCCTCGTCGGCCGCACCGTCGTCCGGGGGCGACCCGTCCTCCTCGACCAGGTCGCCGGGGCCGTCGACGACCGCATCGACGTCGCCGTCCGCGACGTCGGCGCTCGACCAGTCGTGGCCGCAGCCGACCGCGGCGCACCACAGCGCAACGACGGCGAGGAGGCGCGACGCGGCGGAAGCGGAAAACGGCGCGGGACTCGGCATGACGGAGTCTCCTCCGGAACGTCACCCGCCGCCGATCCGTCGAGCCCGGTCGGCGCGCACGGGCGTCGCTCCGATCCACGCCCCAGCTTCCGCCATCGCTCGGCGACGCGCAAGCTCAGCGGCGCAGGGCCACCGCCACGCCGTCGCGGGTCGGGTCGATCGTCGTCAGGAAGCCGGGGTGGGCCAGCAGCCGCCGGGTGAACTCGCGCACCCCCGCGGTTTCCGCCGACCCGTCGTCCGCGCCGTCGAGCACCCGGCCGTACCACAGGGCGTTGTCGGTGACGAACAGCCCGCCGGGACGCAGCCGCTCGAAGGCCGGCTCCACCGTCTCCGGGTAGCCGTCCTTGTCGATGTCGTTGTACACGACGTCCCAGGTGCCGCCGACGCGCCGCAGCGCCGTGCGGGCCTCCTCGACGTGGTAGACGACGCGGTCCCACACCCCCGCCCGCCGCAGGAACGACTCGGCGAGCCGCACGTTCTCCGGATCCAGCTCGGTGCAGTGCACCTCGCCGCCCGGCCCCACGGCGCGGGCGAAGAACAGCGCCGAGTAGCCGAACCCCGAGCCCAGCTCGAACACGCGGCGCGCGCCGATCGCCCGCGCGAGCTGCTCGAGCTTCCGCCCGACCAGCGGGCCGACGATCGGGAAGCGCCGCTCGCGCGCCAGCGCCTCCATCTCGCGCCGCACCGGGTCGCCGTCCTCGTACAGCCGGGCCAGGTACTCCTCGATCCGTGGGTTCACGATCTCGGGCATGGACGGAGTCCACCACATCCGCGCGAACTCGGGTAGAGTCCACGCCGGGAGGTCGGCGATGGCGCTGCGAACCGTGAATCCGACGACGGGCCAGGTGCTCGGCGAGCACCCCGAGCTGGGCGACGACGAGCTGCGGACGATCCTGGCGCAGGCCGCCGAGGCCTTCGCGACGTGGCGCAACACGTCGTTCGCCGACCGTGCCGCGCGGCTCACCGCCGCCGCGGGTCAGCTCGAGCGGCGGAAGGAGGCGCTGGCGCGCCTGATGGCGCTCGAGATGGGCAAGCCGCTGGCCCAGGGCCGGGCCGAGGTCGACAAGTGCGCCTGGGTCTGCCGCCACTTCGCCGAGCACGCCGAACGGCTGCTGGCGCCGGAGCCCGCGGCCACCGAGGCGACCCGCAGCTACGTCGCGTTCCGCCCGCTGGGGCCGGTTTTGGCGGTGATGCCGTGGAACTTCCCGCTGTGGCAGCTGTTCCGCTGCGCGGCCCCGGCGCTGACGGCCGGCAACGTCGTGCTGCTCAAGCACGCCTCGAACGTCACCGGCTCGGCGCTGGCCATCGAACAGCTCCTGCACGCGGCGGAGGTTCCGGTCGCTGCGTTCCGAACGCTGCCGGTGTCGTCGGCGCGGGTCGGCGCGCTGATCGACGCGCCCGAGGTCGTCGCCGTGGCGCTGACCGGCGGGACGCCGGCGGGACGCGCGGTGGCCTCGCGGGCCGGCGCCGCGCTCAAGAAGACGGTGCTCGAACTGGGCGGCTCGGACCCGTACCTGGTCCTGGAGGACGCGGACCTCGAGGCCGCCGCGGCCGCCTGTGCCACGGCTCGGCTGCTCAACGCGGGCCAGAGCTGCATCGCCGGCAAGAGGTTCGTCGTGGTCGAGCCGGTCCGGAAGCGGTTCACCGAGCTGCTGCTCGAGCGGCTGCGGGCCGCGAAGCTCGGCGACCCGCTGGTCGACGACACGACGGTCGGTCCGCTGGCCCGGGAGGACCTGCGGGCCGAGGTGCACGACCAGGTCGAGCGCTCCGTGCGTGCCGGCGCGCGGCTCCGGCTCGGCGGCGCGCTTCCCGACGGCCCGGGGTGGTTCTACCCGCCGACGCTGCTCGACGAGGTGCAACCCGGCATGGCGGCCTTCGACGAGGAGACCTTCGGACCCGTCGCGGCGGTGGTTCCGGCGCGGGACGAGGAGGACGCGTTCCGGCTGGCCAACGCCACGCCGTTCGGCCTGGGCGCGGCGGTGTTCACGCGCGACGTCGCGCGCGGCGAGCGGCTCGCCGTGGAGCGGCTCGAGGCGGGCTGCTGCTTCGTCAACGACTTCGTCCGCTCCGATCCCCGGCTGCCCTTCGGCGGGATCAAGGCCTCGGGGTGGGGCCGCGAGCTGGGGGCGTTCGGAATCCGCGAGTTCACCAACATCAAGACGGTCGTCGTGCGGTAGGATGGCCTGCCCGCCGGAGCGGTCGTCGCGCGTGGCGCCGACGGCGCGGGCCGGGGGCGATGAGGTGCGATGATGAGCGGTCCGTCGCTCGAGTCCAGGCTTCCGCAACGCCCGATCGACCGGCTGCTCCAGCCGTTCGCGGCCTGGGCCGGGCACCAGCTCGCCGGCGCCGTGCTGCTGATGGCCGCGGCGGTGGTCGCCGTGATCTGGGCCAACTCGCCCTGGGGCGACACCTACTACCACTGGCTGCACACGCCGGTCCGGGCCGGCTTCGGCGGCTTCACGCTCGAGAAGACGCTCCATCACTGGATCAACGACGGGCTGATGGCGGTGTTCTTCTTCCTGGTAGGGCTGGAGATCAAGCGCGAGGTGCTGGGCGGCGAACTGTCGACGCGGCGCAAGGCGGCGCTGCCGGCGATCGCCGCCCTCGGCGGGATGCTGGTCCCCGCCGCGCTGTACCTGGCGTTCAACCCGGAAGGGCCGGGGCGCGCCGGCTGGGGCGTGCCGATGGCCACCGACATCGCCTTCGCCCTCGGCGTCCTGGCGCTGCTCGGCGACCGCGTGCCGCTCGGGCTCAAGGTGTTCCTGACCGCGTTGGCGATCGTCGACGACATCGGCGCGGTGCTGGTGATCGCGGTGTTCTACACGGCGGGCGTGTCGCTGACGAGCCTCGCGGTCGGCTTCGTGGTGTTCGGCCTGGCGCTGCTGGCCAACCGGCTCCAGGTGCGCAACTGGCTGGTCTACTTCGCGCTGGGGCTGATCGTCTGGTTCGCCTTCCTCCAGTCGGGGGTGCACGCGACGATCGCCGCGCTGCTGATGGCCTTCGCCATCCCGGGCCGCTCGCGCTTCGGCCGGGAGGACCTGGCGCAGCGCCTGCGCGGGAAGCTCGACGAGCTGGACCGGGCGCTGCGCGAGGGGGACGAGCACGCCCGGCAGCGGGCCGCCGACCGGATCGAGCTGCTGCTCGAAGGCTCCGGCTCACCCGCCGGGCGGCTGGAGCACGCGCTGCACCCGCTGGTGGCGCTGGTGATCCTGCCGCTGTTCGCGCTGGCCAACGCCGGCGTCGTCCCCGGCGGCGACCTCGGCTCCGCCCTCGGCGATTCGGTGACGCTCGGCGTCGTCGTCGGCCTGTTCGTCGGCAAGCAGGTCGGGGTGTTCCTGTTCACCTGGCTGGCGGTGCGGCTGGGACTGGCCGACCTGCCCGACCGGGTGAACTGGCGCCAGGTGTACGGCGTCTCCGCGCTGGCCGGGATCGGCTTCACGATGGCGTTGTTCATCGCGGGGCTGGCGTTCGCCGAGCCGGCCGGGCTCGAGGCGGCCAAGCTGGGCATCCTCGCCGCCTCGGTGCTCAGCGGCCTCGTCGGCTGGAGCTTCCTGCGCTTCGGCTGCGCGCCGGACTGCGAGCCGCCCCCGCCGCCGCCCGACTTGCCGAAGCCCTAGATCGTCGTTATCCAACCGGAGCCGCGGCAACCCACGAGACCATCCGCCCCGGCACCGGGAGGGACCGATGAACAACACGATCTTCCGCTTCGATCCGCCGCAGAGCGAGCCGATGCCGAGCTACGCGCCCGGCACGCCCGAACGCGACGCGCTCCAGGCCGAACTCCGGCGGATGGAGCGCGAGACAATCGAGATCCCGCTGCTCATCGGCGGCAAGGAGGTCCGCACCGGCCGGGTCGGCCGGGTGACGATGCCGACCGAGCACGGCCACGTGCTCGCGACCTACCACCAGGCCGGCCCCGAGGAGGTGCGCCAGGCGATCGAGGCGGCGCTGGAGGCCAAGCGGGAGTGGGAGGTGTTGTCGTGGGTCGAGCGGGCCTCGATCCTGCTCAAGGCGGCGGAGCTGCTGTCGCAGAAGTACCGGTTCGCGATCAACGCCGCGACGATGCTGGGCCAGGGCAAGAGCGCGCACCAG
Organism: uncultured Myxococcales bacterium; assembly: GCA_964568275.1. Taxonomy (GTDB): domain Bacteria; phylum Myxococcota_A; class Polyangia; order DRWM01; family JAAZOP01; genus JAAZOP01. Next base: position 8,838 of record CAZMRP010000059.1, on the reverse strand, counting down.
GCGGAGATCGACGCCGCCGCCGAGACGATCGACTACCTGCGTTGGAACGCCTACTTCGCCTCGCGGGTCTACGGCTACCAGCCCAAGTCGGGCTTCGACCAGCTCAACCGGATGGAGTACCGGCCGCTCGAGGGGTTCGTGCTGGCGGTCTCGCCGTTCAACTTCACCGCCATCGCGTCCAACCTCAACCTGTCGGTGGCGCTGATGGGGAACACCACGGTCTGGAAGCCGGCCTCCACCGCCCTGCTGTCGAACTACCTGCTGCTGCGGATCTTCGCCGAGGCGGGGCTGCCCCCCGGCGTGGTGAACTTCGTGCCCGGCCCCGGCCCGGTGATCGGCGGCGCGGCGCTCTCGCACCCGGAGCTGGCCGGGATCCATTTCACCGGCTCGAACGCCACGTTCAACCAGTTGTGGCGCGGCGTGGCGGAGAACCTCGACCGGCTGCGGACCTATCCGCGGATCGTCGGCGAGACCGGCGGCAAGGACTTCGTGTTCGTCCACGCCTCGGCCGACCCGCAGGAGGTGGCGACGGCGATCGTGCGCGGGGCCTACGAGTACCAGGGCCAGAAGTGCTCGGCGGCGTCCCGCGCCTACGTCCCCCGCTCGCTGTGGCCGCAGCTCCGCGACCGGCTGGTGGGGATGATCCGCGAAATCCGGGTGGGCGACGTACGCGACTTCCGCAACTTCGTGAACGCGGTGATCGACGAGCCGGCCTACGACCGGATCGCGGGCTACCTCGACCGCGCCAAGGCCTCGCCCGACGTCACCGTGCTGGCGGGCGGCACCGGCGACAAGTCGGTGGGCTGGTTCGTGCAGCCGACGCTGCTCGAGACGCGCGACCCGCACTTCGCGACGATGGAGGAGGAGCTGTTCGGGCCGGTGATGACGGTGTTCGTCTACGAGGACCGGGAGTTCGAGGCGACGCTGGAGCTGTGCGACCGGACCTCGCCCTACGCGCTGACGGGGGCGATCTTCACGCGCGACCGCTCCGCGTTCGTGCAGGCCTGCCGCAAGCTGCGCTACGCGGCGGGGAACTTCTACCTCAACGACAAGCCGACCGGGGCGATGGTGGGGCTGCAGCCGTTCGGCGGCTCGCGCGGCTCGGGGACCAACGACAAGGCCGGCGGGCCACTCAACCTGTTCCGCTGGGTCAATCCCCGAACCATCAAGGAAACCTTCGTCCCGGCCACCGACTTCCGCTACCCGTTCCTGGCCCAGGAGTAGGATGGACGTCGGGAGCGGCTGGACCGGCCAAGGCCTCCCGGCGGCACGCTTGGGCTTCCTTCCGCGCAGGGACAGGCCTCGCGCTTTCCTGCGCCGCTCGTTCCGCACTACTCGGGAAGGCGTTCACCCGACTGGGCGAAGTGCAGCCGCAGGAACTGGAGGTCGGGCTTGTCCTTGTCGCGCGGCGACGACCGCTTGGTGCGCCACAGCAGGCGGGGCGATGCGAAGGGGATCGACACGCCGTCGATCTCGCGGACGGCGACGTCGCGAACCGCCTCCGGGTACTCGATGCCTCCCGCGGCCCGCAGGAGGTCCACGACGATCTCGTCCGCGACCCGCACCACGGCGTACTGGGCGACCTCGCCCGGGCGCAACTCGCGGACCGCCCGGTCGGGCAACGACTCCAGCGCCTTGAAAACGCGGGCTTCGTTTTCGGGGCCGGTCGCGATGAGCAGGTCGACGTCCATCGTCCGCCGGATGTAGCCGGCGGCCCGCATGGCGAAACCGCCGACGACGATGTACGCGGCGCCCGCGGCGTTGAGCTGCCGACAGAGGTCGACGAGGTCCTCGAGCGACGGCTCGCGCGACTCTAGGGCCGGTGCGCCGGGCGGCTGATCATCGCCCACATCCATGCGTCGGCCTCCTCCGGCGTACGGAAGCGGTAGACTCCTCGCGGCACGAACGGCCGATCGAACGCCTGCGACCACGCTTCCGCCTCGCGCTTCGTGTCGCGGGACGGCTGAAGCGGATCCGCGGGCGCGACCCGGCGGCCGACCACCTTCCGCGGCTGTTCCTCGATGTTGATCGTCCCGGCCATCGGGCCGACCCTCCCTCGTCCCGGAGGCTAGCACGGATCCGGTCTCCCGGGTGGCGCCGCTCCTGCACCGACCGTCCCTCGCCGGCCGCCCCTCCGTTCCGCCGCCGGCCCGCGGCCCGCCGGAGCCGGTCAACCCGCGGACGATCCAGGAGACGTTGGTCCCGGCCACCGACTTCCGCTACCCGTTCCTGGCCGAGGAGTAGCAACCTGAGGGGAGCATCCCGGGTCGAGGTGTCAGATCCAGTGGAAGCCGGTGCCGTCCCAGAACAGCACGAAGGGGCGCGAGTAGCAGCTATACTCGCCGTCCGCGACACCCTCGTCGTCCTCCAGACCGGAGGCGGCGAAGAACACTTCGTTCGGCGACAGGCCCCGGACCCGCAGGATCCCGATCCCGCCCGAACAACCCCATGGTGGCGCCGGGGCGCCGGGCCAGTAGCCCAGCACGTCGAAGGCGACGCCGTTCCAGCGCAGGATCTCGTGCCCCGTGTGGAGGAAGAGCACGCCGCCGGAGCCCCACATGCCCGTGATCCAGTTCGGCTCTGCGCAGGCCTCGCCGGCCGAGGCGGCCTCGTTCGGCCACTCCACCCGCGTCCAGCTCGAGCCGTCCCAGTGGAACAGCATGGCGTCCCGGTCCGCCGCCCAGACGTCCTCCCCGCCAAAGCCCCAAAGGGCCGTCATGTCGGCAGTTGTCGGCAGGACGTGGTTCCGCCAACCCGTTGGCTCCAGCGACAGCACGGTTCCGCGTTCCCCCGCCAGGAAGAGGTTCTCCGCATCGGCCCAGATCGCCGTGAGCAGCGAATACGGCAGGTCGTAGGGCAGCACTTCGGGGATGGGGAGCCAGTCTCCGCCGACGAAGCGCAGCACCTTGGAGTCCGCCCCGGTCCAGACGGCGTAGCCAAGGTCATCGCTGACGACGAATGGGTCGCTGGCGTCCCAGAGCGAGTCGGGCCACATCACCAGCTCCGACGATTCGAGGTAGGCGAGTTGGTGGAACTCGGACCACACTCGAACCAGCAAACGTGACCCGAACGCACCGGAAAGGCGCGCAATGCAGCGGTCCGGCTCCAAGCCATACTCCGGACAGAGCCCGGCGTGGAACTCCCTCCAACCGTCCCCGGCGTTGAACGCAAGATGACTTCGACGTCCGACCAGCCAGTGGGGGCCGTCGGGTGTCGTCTCGTAGCTGATCCAACCCCACGAGAGGTAGATGCCGGCCGCCGTGGGCAGAATGTCTATCACGGTCAACCCGCCGCCCTCGCAATCGGCGGGCTCCGGCGGGGGGACCCACGGCGTCGTGCTGTCGCGCCAGCCGCCGACTCCGATGTCTGCAATGGGCGGCGACCACCCTTCGGCATCGGGCGTCCCACCATCGCCTTGAAGCGCCAGATTCGGGCCACAGCCCGTAGCGATGAAGGAGGAGATCAGCAATCCCGCAAGCACGACCGAAGTCCAGGTTCGTGGAAGGACGGCATCGTTGCCCGGGCGGGCTCGGTTCGGGCCAGCGATATTGCTCGGCGATGACGCAACTCGGTCGGCACTCGGCTCTCGTAGCCGGGCGTCGAACAGGCAGGCTCTGTGGTTGAGGCAGGGTCGCGAGTTCATGCCTTCCTCCAGCGCGACTAGTGATGGCGGACCGCGATGGTGCGCCGGTCCGAAAGCCGATCCTACGGTGCGCCGCCGCGTGAGACTGTTTCACGGACCCAGTGCTTGATCTCCCCCGGGTACCGGCAGCGGCTCACCGTCGCGCGCAAGGTAGAGTTCGATTTCCGGATCATCCCAGCCGTCCGCCAACATGAGGAACTCGTTCTGGAATTCGGGACTGCTGCCGTGCTGAAGGGCGGTCAGGAACTGCTTCCCCTGCTCCCTTCCGGCGAACTGGACATACACCCCGCAGAATGTCGTGCGACAGTCGACTGCCAACAGCCGTGGCGCGCCGCTTTCGGGCTTCGCAAGTGCATCTTCGATGCGGCGCTCTTGGTCGTAGCTCCAGGACGGATCCGCCTGCTGCCCGTGGAGCGACGATTCCAGGAAGTCTCGGGTTGACTCTCTGTCGGCGAGAGCGCGCTTTGTGGGCCCGCCGGCGTCCGGATGGCCCAGCGGCTCGGTTTCTGACGCCTCCGCGTCGGGTGGCCCAAGGCCTTCCGACTTGCGGATTCCCGGTTCGTCGCCCAGACTCGACGGACGCGAAGACGGATGGGCTCTGAGTTCTTCCCGAAGCAGTCCGACAGCCGCCTCGAGTCGTTCCTTGCGGTCGGCCGTCCGCAAGGTCGTCGTCCAGCTTGCGGGGGCCCCCAGTCTCATCGTTGCCGCCGATGCAGCCGCGTTTCGAGCGTGGGCGACCGACGGCCCCCGCGCACCGATCCAGACCGCACCGGCGCGCGAACGTACTGCTTCGCGCGTTTTCGCCCGGGTCACCATGCCTCACAGCCCAGCCAACGCCCGTGCCGGACCGGCCCGGCCACCATGACCAACACCCAGTGGTCGAGTCGCTCCCGCGGCACCATGCCTTGGCTCGCTGCCCGTGCCCGACCGGATCGGCGACCCTTCACCTGTTGGTCCCTGCTGGAAGCCCAGCCTGACAGGAAATCGACACCGCTGCCGCTTCTCAGGTCGAGTCGCGCGCGTCGGCGTGCGCCGCGTCGGGGTCCGCCACGGCAGACGTACCTGCGTCGCCCTCAACACCCCCGCGGCCGCCGGCTCTCGGAGGCGCGCCGTCCGTCCGTCCGTCCGTCCGTCCGTCCGTCCGTCCGTCCGTCCGTCCGTCCAGCAAGAACGGTACCAACGCCTCCGGAGAACGGTGCGAAAAGCAGGAGACCAGAGCTTGAGGCAGAAGGCAGGGCGGCGGGAACACCTCGCAAGAGGCGTGGATCGGCCCGTCGTCCATCACCGGACAGGTCCGGGCGACGAGGAACGGGATCGGCGCGGCGATTCCCGGCCAACGCCGCACCAGGTCCGCAAGCACGACGCGTCCACGATGCGCTTCCTGCCACACCGCAGCCACCTTGAGTCCACACCGACGCGCCACCTCCACAGCGGGCCAGCCCCACAAACCCGTCGCCAGCATGCACAAGGCGCGTTCGGGCTGCGTGCAGCAGAGGAAGCGGATGCAGCGAGCGGCAAGGCAGTGCCGTTCGGCACGTGCCAGACGTTCCGCGACCGTCGGCTCGACATCTGCCAGCACTGCAGCGTCCGCGACATCCCGAAGTGGCTGCTCCCGCTGCCGCTGGAGAATCCAGTCGGCGACGACGTTGCTGACGACTTGGTAGACGAAGCTGTCCACCGCGGACTCCCCCCGGTACTGCCGCAGTGCCATCAGCGCATCACCGACCAGATCGTGAAGACGATCGTCGGAGAGCGCCCGGTACCAGCCGCATCGCCGGACCATCCGAGGCGCAACCGACATCAGCCACCGGTGCAGTTCCCGGCACGCCGCCGCGTCGTTCTCGGCCAGCCGGCGGACGACGTTGCCCGACGGCGTCGGTGTCGCTCGGCCACGACGAACGCGCCTTCTCGGCTCACACACGCTCGAGCACCCCCCAGGGCCGGCACCGCAACAGCGGCCGCTGTCCGCAAGGATCAGGCCACGGGCGCGGCGGGCGGGCCCATCCCCTGAACAGGGGAGGCAGACCCTCCCTGCGGAAGGGACTGGTCGGTGTCCAGGCCCACAGCCGTGCCCGGGCACCCGATCGTGGTCGGCGCGGAACCACCGTCGCGGACGGACGCGAGACGCCGTGGACCCTGGGACTCCGCCGCTTCGCGAACGTCGGCGCCAACATGCCGGTCAGGACCGCGAGAGGCTCGAGGGAACCGCGGGCCGGCCTACTTCTTCCTCTGTCCCTTGAGCGCCTGGAGGATCCGCTCCGGGGTGAAGGGCGAGCGGCAGAGGCGGACGCCGACGGCGTCGTGGATCGCGTTGGAGAGCGCGGGCAGCGCGCCGTTGATGCTGATCTCCGAGACGCTCTTCGCCCCGTAGGGACCGGTCGGCTCGTAGGACGGCACGAGGATCGTCACCATCTCCGGCAGGTCGCGGGTGGAGAAGATCTTGTAGTGCCCGAAGCTCGGGTTGCGGCAGCGGCCGTGCTGGTCGAACAGCAGCTCCTCGGTCAGCGCGTAGCCGAGGCCGTTGACCACGGCGCCCTCCGTCTGCCCCTCGGCCAGCTTGGGGTTGATGGCCGTGCCGCAGTCGACGGCGGCAACGTACATCAGCGGCCGGCAGAAGCCGGTCTCGGTGTCGACCTCGACCTCGACGAAGTGCGCCGCGAAGGGCGGGGGCGAGGCGTGGGTGATGTGCGAGGCGAAGGTGCCGATCTGGTGCTGGTCGGCGTCGTACAGCGCGCGGAGCGCCACCTGCGCGTAGGTCACCGTCTTGCCGTCGGGGGCGTGCACCGCGCGGTCGGCGGTGTGCAGCCTCGCGGTGTCGCCGGGAGGCAGCCCGAGCATCTCGGCCGCCACGGCCAGGATCTGCTCGCGCACGATCGCCGCGGCCTTCCGCACCGCCTCGCCCGACAGGTAGGTCGTCGAGGAGGCGTAGGCGCCGACGTCGAACGGGGTCAGGTCGGTGTCGGAGGAGTAGACGATCACGTGGTCGAGCGGCACGTCGAGCGCCTCGGCGGCGATCTGGGCCAGCACGGTGTCGGAGCCGGTGCCGAGGTCGGTGGCGCCGACGAGCAGGTTGAACGAGCCGTCGTCGTTCAGCTTGAGCGACGCGGCGCCCATGTCGATCTCGGGGATCGACGAGCCCTGCATCAGCGCGCACATCCCCAGGCCGCGCTTCAGGCGCTTGTCGGTGTGGCGGTCGCGGCCGCGCTTCTCCGACCAGCCGATGGCCGCGGCGCCGCGAGTCAGGCAGTCGTCGAGCTTGCACGAGCCGATCTTCTGCTCGACGCCGCTCTTGCCCTCGCCCAAGGCGCGGAACACCGCCGAGCCCTGCCCCTCGCGGATGTGGATCTTCCGCCGCAGCTCCACCGGGTCGAGCCCCAGCTTCTCGGCCGCCATGTCCATCGCGATCTCGACGGTGAAGGCGGCCTGGGTCGCGCCGTAGCCGCGGTAGGCCCCGCCGACGGGGAGGTTGGTGTAGACCGAGTCGGCGCGGAAGCCGACGTTGGGGCACGGGTAGAGCGGCAGGGTCTTGGAGCCGCAGTTGCAGGCCACGGTCAGCGCGTGGGAGCCGTAGGCCCCGGTGTTGACGAGCACCTCGAGGTCGAGCGCCTGGGGGGTGCCGTCCTTGGCCAGGCCGAGCCGCACGCGGCTGCGGGCCGGGTGGCGCGTGCGGGCGGAGACGAACTCCTCGGCGCGGGTGTACTCGTGCTTGACCGGCCGGCCGGTGCGCAGGGCGAGCATCGCCACCAGGTCTTCGAGCACCTCCTGCTTGGCGCCGAAGCCGCCGCCGATGCGCGGCTTGATCACGCGGATGCGCCGCACGGGGATGCCGCAGGACTGGGCGACGATGCGGCGGACGTGGAACGGGACCTGGGTCGAGGTGCGGACGACGAGGCGGTTGTCGGCGTCGAGCCAGCAGATCGTGACGTGCGGCTCGATCGGGGTGTGCTGGCCGTAGTGCGTCTCGCAGGTCACGTCGACCTGCACCGGCGCGTCCGCGAACGCCTTCTCCGGGTCGCCGATCTGCATGTCGACGTGCCCGGCCAGGTTGCGCTGCGGCTCGAACGGCACCGGGATCACCGCCTTGCAGTCCGGCTCGTCGTGGATCACCGGCGCCCCGGGCTTCATCGCGTCGCCCAGCTCCAGCACCGCCGGCAGCGTCTCGTACTCGACGTCGATCAGCTTCAGCGCCTGCTCGGCGATGGCGCGGGTCTCGGCGGCCACGGCGGCCACGCGGTCGCCGACGTAGCGCACCTTGGAGTCGAGCATCGCGGTGTCGTAGGGCGACGGCTCGGGGAACCCTTGCCCCGCCGTGGTGTGCATGATCCGCGGCACGTCCTCGTGCGTCAGCACGCAGACCACGCCGGGCAGCGCCCGGGCGCGCGAGGCGTCGATCTTCACGATCCGCGCGTGCGCGTGGGGGCTCCACAGGAACTTGGCGTGGAGCATCCCGGGGAGGTCGATGTCATCGACGTACGCGGCACGCCCCGCGGCCATGCCGAGCGAATCGATCTTCGGCTCGCTGTGCCCGACGACCTTGAACTCGCGACGGTCGCTCATCGCGCACCCCCCTTCCCCGCGCGCAGGACCGCGGCGGCGGCGAGCACCGCCTCGATCTGCTTGACGTAGCCGGTGCAGCGGCAGAGGTGGCCGTCGAGCGCCGCCTTGACGTCGTCGGCGGTGGGGTCCGGGTTCTCGTCCAAGAGCGCCTTGGCCGAGAGGATCACGCCGGGGATGCAGAAGCCGCACTGCACCGCCCCGGCCTCCACCAGTGCCGTCATCAACGGGTGGGGGTTCTCGGGGGTGCCGAGCCCCTCCACCGTGGTGATGCTGCGCCCGGCGACCTGACCGGCGAGCAGCATGCAGGAGGCGAGCGGCCGGCCGTCCACGAGCACGGTGCAGGCGCCGCAGTCGCCGGCCTCGCAGCCGCGCTTGACGCTCTTGCAGCCGGCCTGGTCGCGCAGCACGTCGAGCAGCAGCGCGTCGGGGGCGACCTCCAGCGTGCGCGGCACGCCGTTCACCTTCAGCTCGAGTTTCATGCGGTCCTCCCGGCGGCCCGGCGGGCCGCGGTCTCGAGGACCCGGCGCACCAGCACGCCGCACAGCTCGCGGCGGTATTCGACGGAGACGCGGAAGTCGGCCGAGACCTCGGCCGCGGCAGCCCCGGCGGCCGCGGCGGCGACCAGGGTCGCCGGGTCG
>CAZMRP010000058.1:0-13693 GCA_964568275.1 uncultured Myxococcales bacterium | reverse complement strand
GGCGGTGGTCGCCGCGCGGGAGGACGGCGGCGGCGGCCGGGTCGACCTGCGGGTGACCTCGGCGGTCCTGGCGCTGGTGCGGTTCGTGCGCCTGCCGGACGGCGGGGTGCAGGAGCCGGGGGACGGCATCAAGTACCCGCCGGCCGCGCTGCCGGACCTGGCGGCGCTGCGGGAGTAGGACGGGGCTCAGGCCGGCGGGTGTGCGGGGCCGGACTCCGCGGCGGGCTCGCTCCCGGTCGCCGGTTCCGTGGCCGGCGGGGCGTCGGCCTCGGCGGCGTTCGACGGCAGGCTTTCGACGACGAGCGTGGCGAGGTCGATGACCTGGATCTTGTCGTCGAGGTCGGCGAGCTTGACCGAGTCGTCGAGCATCTGCTTGCAGTAGGCGCAGCCGGTGACGATGGTGTCGGCGCCCGCGTCGGCGGCCTGCCGGACGCGCAGGTTGTTGATCCGCTCGCCGACCTTGAGGTCCATCCAGTAGTGCCCGCCGCCGCCGCCGCAGCACAGGCTCTTCTCGTGGTGGTTCTTCATCTCGAGCACGGTGGCGCCGGGGAGCGCGCGCAGCACCTCGCGCGGCGAGTCGTAGACCTTCTGGTAGCGGCCGAGGTAGCACGGGTCGTGGTAGACGATCCGGCGGGGCTCGCCGACCTGCGGGCGCAGCTCGCCGCTCCACAGCGCCTCGTGGAGGAACTCGCTGTGGTGCACGACGTTGAAGTCGCCGCCGAACTGGCGGTACTCGTTCTTGAGCACGTTGTAGCAGTGCGGGCAGGAGCTGAGCAGCACGCGGAACTTGCGCTGCTTGATCCGCTCGACCTGCGCCTTGGCGATCTCCTGGAACAGCCGCTCCTCCCCCATCACGCGGGCCGGGTCGCCGCAGCACGTCTCGTCGGCGCCCAGCACGCCCCAGTCGAAACCGCAGCGGTCGAGGAGCCGGCAGACGTCGGCGGCGATCTTCTGCTTGTTGGGATCGAAGCTGGTGCAGCAGCCGATCCAGTAGATGATGTCGACGTCCTCCCCGGGGCCGACGACGCGCGCGCCGAGCTGCTCGAGCCAGCCGACGCGGTCCTCCTGCAGGCCGAACGGGTTGCCGTTGGCCTCGAGCATCTTGAGCGTGCGGGCCGCCTCGGCGGGCACCCGGCCCTGGATCAGCACCTCGTTGCGCCGCAGCTCCATCAGCGTGTCGACGTGCTCGATCGCCGCGGGGCAGACCTCCATGCAGGCGGTGCAGGTGCGGCAGAACCAGATGAAGTCCTGGTCGAAGGCCTCGCCGACGATGCACGGCGACTCGGGCTTCGCCGCCTCTCCGCCCGCGGCCTCCCCGCTGCCGTTTCCGTTCGTCCTGGCCGGGGCGGTGACCGGGGCGTGCAGCAGCTCCTTCTGGCCGGCGACCAGCCGGCGGGGGGAGAACGGGTGGCCGGCCTGGGTCGACGGGCAGATCTCGTCGCAACGACCGCAGGAGATGCAGGCGTCGGCGTCCAGGCGCTGCTTCCAGGTCAAGTCCGCCGCGCGCTCGACCCCGACCCGGAAGTTCTCCTCGTCGAAGTCGTCGGCGGTCATCATCGCCTCGATGTCGACGCGCGCCAGCTCGCCGCGGGGCTTGAGCTTCTGCAGGAAGACGTCGGTGGGGAGTGCCAGCATGTGGACGAACTTGGTGTAGGGGATGGTGGCGATCCAGCCGAAGGCGAACAGGGTGTGGGTCCACCACAGGATCTTGTGCATCGCCTGTCCGTCGGCCGCGGAGATGCCTTCGAAGGGCTGGCTGAACAGCAGTCCGACCGGGGAGAGCCAGGGCCAGGCGTCGCCGAGGGTCGCCATGCGCAGCCCCTCGGTGGCGAAGCCGGTGAGCACGAGCAGGCCGACCAGCGCGAGCGCGAAGGAGTCGGCGGGGCCGGACTCGAGGGTCTTGGGCTTGCGGACGTAGCGGCGCCAGGCGGCCATGCCCACGCCGACCAGGATCAGCACGCCGGCCAGCTCGGCGGCCAGGGTGAGGAACACGTAGAGCCAGCCACGGAACAGCGTGGTGCCGAAGTCGTAGTCCATCGCGACGACGCCGGTGACCACGACCAGCACGACGAAGGAGTAGAAGATCAGGCTGTGGAAGAAGCCGGGCAGGCGCGAGTTGCGCACGCGCTTCTGGAACAGCAGCTCGCGGACCAGCAGCCACAGCCGGCGGCCCCAGTCCGAGACCTTCTCGTCTCGCGGCCGGCCCCGGCGCCAGAATTGGACGCGCTGGCAGACGCCCCAGCCGAAGATCGCCATCGCGATCACGAGCAGGACGTAGATCAGCCAGCCGTAGGAGATGTTCCACATGATCGGGCGGGTGGCCTGGGAGAGATCGGGCATGACTGACTCCGCCTATCCCCCCGCGCTCGCGACGCGGGCCGCCGGAGCGGCGGTGCCGTGGCGGGCGGAACGGGGACTACGCACCGGCCGGGCGCCGCTTGAGCAGCGCGAAGTTGAGCCGCGACGGCTTGTGGACCCGCGCCGCGTGCGCCTGCTCGAGCGCCGGGATCGCGCAGACCGGGGCCAGCGGCTTGTAGCCCGGGCGGAAGTAGTGCCGCGCCTGCTGCGAGACGCAGTCCCACAGGCACGCCGTCGCCTCGAGCTTGCGCCCGCGCCGCTGCAGCTCCTTGAGGAACGTCTGCAGCGTCGCCCACTGCCGGGACAGCGACCAGACCCGCTCGACCAGCACGCAGTCCCAGCCCTCCTCGCACGCCAGCAGCTGCTGGATCCCGGTGCGGGAGATGATGTCCTCGTTGTAGACCTCGTCCTCGAAGAAGGCCACCACCTCGATCCCGTTCTCCTGCGCGTAGCGCCGGATCGACTGCTTCTGCGCCTCGCGGCCGATCACCTCGCCCGTCTGACCCAGGACGATGTCACTCACGTACGCGATTGCTTTCTTCGTCATGGCTGCCTTCCTCCGTCTTCCCCCGTTCTCGCTTCCGTAGGGGGCTATATCAAAGAGCGTGCCAAGCGGAGTTTGGTTCGCTAACCTTTCTTTATGATGGAACTATCTTGCATATCCGGTCCCGCGAAGGCGGAGGACGGCGGGCTGTGTAGCCCTCGTGTATACACCACGATGAGTCGCCAACCTGCCGGCCGGTGGGTTGTTTATGTTCGTGTTTATAGGTGGTTATGACTTCATGTGGGCCGAGGGAGAGTTGGTGTACCTCCGGAAGATACCTGTGTCTGCGCTCTATACATTTGACTTGACCGGGCGGTCCGGGCGGGGCGAGACTCGGTGGTGGAGCGTCGTTGTAGCGGTGGTGCATACAGTGGGGAGGTCGGGAAAATGAACCTCGAGCCGCCGGGCGAAGCCCGCGAGGAGGAGCCGAGTCGCTGGAGTCTGGTGTGGAAGCGGCTGCGCCGGCTGTCGCTCCGCACGCGGCTCGTGTTGGCCTTCGTGCTGCTGATCGTCAGCTCGGCGTCGGCGACGATCCTGATCGGCAGCACGGTGTTCGGTCAGAAGGTCGACGAGATGGCGCGGTCGAGCGCCGGTTTGTACCGCAAGCTGGCGGGGCAGGTGTTCGACTTGCAGCTCGAGCGGCTCGAGACGGTCGTGCAGTCGTTGGCGCGGGTGAGCGACGACGTGCTGCTGGCGGAGCGGCTCCGCGCGCCGGGGCGTGCGGAGCTGCCGGTGGACTTCGCGTTGCGGTGGGGGACGACGGGCGTGACGGTGTTCGAGCGTCGGGCGGTGGGGAGCGGGACGGCGCCGGCGGACCTCGCGTACGCGGTTCGGACCCTGTCGGACGACGAGCGGCGCGTGCTGGACGGGACGGCGTTGGGCGGGGCGGCGGAGCGGGCGCGCGCCCAGCGGACCGCGGTGACGGGACTGGTGGTGCTGGCGGGAGAGCGTGCCGGGCTGCTCGGGGTGCCGCCGCAGGCGGAGGACCAGCTGCTGACGGTGGCGGTGGTCGCCACCGCGGTGGGCGTGACGCTGCTCGGCCGGCGGCTCAACGACAACGTCGCGTTGCTCAAGCCGGTGGCGGAGCTGATCCATCCGCGGAATCCGCGGTTCGGCGCGACGGTGTTCCTCGGGGAGCGCCGGGTCGCCACCATCGTCGGCGGCGCGGACGGCACGGCGGCCGACCCGCGCGTGCTCGAGGCGGTGTTGCGGGGCGGGCGCGTGTACACCGGGGTGGCCGACGTCGCCGGCACCGACTACTACGCCTCGTACCAGCCGCTGCGCGACCTCGACGGCCGGATCGTCGGGATGCTCGGCGTCGGCGAGGGGATCGGCGAGGACGCCTACGCGGAGATCCGTCGGCGCACGGTGGCGCTGTTCTCGAGCCTGATCGCCGGGGGCATGGTGTTCGGCTTCCTGATGACCTACCTGTTCTCGGTCTGGCTCGTGCGGCCGATCCGGGAGCTGGCGGCGGGGATGAGCCGCGTGGCCGAGGGCGACCTCGAGCACAAGGTCCGCATCGAGTCGGCGGACGAGCTGGGGCGGCTGGCACGCGCCTTCAACCGGATGGTGCGCGCGGTGAAGGAGCGCGACAACCGGCTGCGCGAGATGACGGCGGACCGGTTGTCGGCCGTCGAGCGGCAGGTCTCGGCCGGGCGGCTGGCGGCGGGCGTGGCCCACGAGATCAACAACCCGCTGACGGCGATCCTCTCCCTGTCGAGCCTGCTGCTGAAGAAGGCCGCGCCCGAGGCGCCCGAGCGGGAGGATCTGGAGATCATCCTGGCCGAGACCACCCGCTGCCGCGAGATCGTCAAGGGCCTGCTCGACTTCGCCCGCGAGCGGCCGATGGCCAAGCGGATCGTCGACCTGCGCGACGTGCTGCGCGACACGATGCGTCTCACCGCCAAGTACGAGCCGCTAAAGGCGGTGACGCTCGAGACCCGTTTCGCCGACTACCCGCTGTACGTCAACGGCGATCCCAAGCTGCTGCAGCAGGTGTTCACCAACCTGCTGACCAACGCGGCGGAGGCCTGCGAGAAGGGCGGCACGGTCCGGCTCACGGCGGACGAGGACGGCAGCGGCGGCTTCATCGAGGTCCGGTTCGCCGACAACGGCAAGGGCATTCCGACCGAGCATCTGCGGCGGATCTTCGAGCCGTTCTTCACGACCAAGGGCGCGCGCAAGGGGACGGGTCTGGGGCTGTCGGTCTCGCTGGGCATCGTGCAGAAGCACGAGGGGACGATCGACGTCCGCAGCGCGGAGGGGCAGGGAACCACGGTGACGGTGACCCTGCCGCGGTGGGAGTGGCTGTAGGGCCCGCGCGGCCGCGGAGGAGACGATGGAGAAGACCACGGCCAAGGTGCTGGTGATCGATGACGAGCCGAGCGTCTGCATCAGCTGCCAGAAGATCCTCCGGGAGGAGGGCCACGTCGTGGAGTACGTGCTGTCCGGGCTCGAGGGGGTGCGGCGCGCCGTCGGCGGCAACCACGACCTGGTGCTGCTCGACCTGAAGATGCCGGACCTCTCGGGGATGGAGGCGCTGGAGCAGATCCGGCGCGAGCAGCCCGAGCTGCCGGTGATCATCATCACCGGCTACGCGACAATCCAGACCGGCATCGAGGCGGTGCGCAAGGGGGCCTTCGATTTCATCCCCAAGCCGTTCACGCCGGAGGAGCTGGCGCTGGCGGTGCAGAAGGCGCTGGAGGACCGCCGGCTGCGCAGCGAGAACGAGTACCTCAAGCAGGAGCTGACGGCGCTGCGCCAGGGCACGCCGATCCTCGGCCGCTCCAAGGCCATCGAGGACATCATCCGCCAGGTGCTCAAGGTCGCGCCCACCGACTTCACCGTGACGCTGTACGGCGAGTCCGGCACGGGCAAGGAGCTGCTGGCGCAGGCGCTGCACCAGCACAGTCGCCGCGCCGACAAGCCGTTCATGGCGGTGGACCTCTCCGCCCTCTCGCCCACGCTGCTCGAGTCCGAGCTGTTCGGCCACGTCAAGGGGGCGTTCACCGGCGCGACCCACGGCCGCCCGGGCTACTTCAGCATCGCCCACGGCGGCACGCTGTTTCTCGACGAGCTGGCCAACATCAGCCTCGAGCTGCAGGGCAAGCTGCTGCGGGTGCTGGAGACCCGGCGGCTGCGGCCCGTGGGCAGCGAGCGGGAGCAGGAGGTCGACGTGCGGATCATCACGGCGACCAACCGCGACCTGTTCCAGCTGGTCGAGGAGGGGAAGTTCCGCGAGGACCTGTACTACCGCTTCAACGTGATTCCGATCGTCGTGCCGGCCCTGCGCGAGCGCGCCGAGGACATCCCGATCCTGGCCCACCACTTCCTCGAGCAGGCCCGGCAGTCCACCAGCACCGCCGTCCGCGGGTTCGCCGGCGAGACGATGGCGCGGTTGATGGCCTGGCACTGGCCGGGCAACGTCCGCGAGCTGCGCAACATCGTCGAGCGGCTGGTGGCGACGGCGGACGGGGAGGTGATCCGGGTGGAGCACCTGCCGCCGGAGATCCGCGGCGGCGGGCCGGCGGCCGCGGGCGGGGCGGAACCGGGGGCGGCGGCCGGGGCCGGGGGCGACGAGGTGCCCGAGACCGCCGAGGCGCTCAAGCAGCTCAAGGCCCAGCTCCGGCAATCGGTCTCCGACCAGCTCGACCGCCGCTTCGTCCTGCGGGCGCTCGAGCGTTCCGGCTGGAACGTCACCAGGGCGGCCCAGTTGGTCGGCATGCAGCGCCCGAACTTCCACGCGCTGATGCGCAAGTTCGGCCTCCGCGCCCGGGACGCGGATTCCGGCTGAGCGGCCCCGCCACCCGGGTCGCCCGGCCCAGGGCCGGAAGGCCGCCGAGTCTGCACGAAAGGCTGGCATCCGACGGCCCGGGTTGCGTATGCTGCCCGCGCAAGACGGCGAGTCCGCGCGCGACGCGCAGACGAAGACGGGAGGCGAAGATGGCCGAGCGACCCGAGCAGTGGAGCTACCTGACCCAGCAGGACCATGGGATGGACGTGGAGGAGATCCGCCGGTCGTTCGCGAGCCACGTCGAGCACACGCAGTGCAAGGACGAGTTCTCGGTGACGATGCACGACTTCTACCAGGCGTTGTCCCGCGCCGCGCGCGACCGGATGATCGACCGCTGGAACCGCACGCAGCAGGCGTACTACAAGCGCGACGCCAAGCGCGTCTACTACCTGTCGCTCGAGTTCCTGCTCGGCCGCCTGTTGCGCGACGGCCTGCTCAACCTCGGGATGTACGAGGCGGCGCGCGAGGCGCTGACCCCGCTGAAGATCGACCTCGACGAGGTGCTCGAGCACGAGTGGGACGCGGGGCTGGGCAACGGCGGCCTGGGCCGGCTCGCCGCCTGCTTCCTCGACTCGATGGCCACCCTCGGCCTCCCCGCCATGGGCTGCGGCATCCGCTACGAGTACGGCATCTTCCGGCAGCTGATCCGGGACGGACAGCAGGTGGAGAGCCCCGACAACTGGCTGCGCTACGGCAACCCGTGGGAGATCCCGCGGCCCGAGGTGCTGTATCCGGTGCGGTTCTACGGCCACGTCGCGCCCCGGACGAGGGAGGACGGGCGGACGGTGTTCGAGTGGCGGGACACGCAGGTCGTGATGGCGATGGCCTACGACGTGCCGGTGCCGGGCTATCGCAACGAGACGGTGAACACGCTGCGGCTGTGGGCCGCCAAGGCCTCGCGCGAGTTCGACCTGCACAACTTCAACCGCGGCGACTACGTGGAGGCGGTGCAGGAGAAGAACGCCACCGAGAACATCTCGCGCGTGCTGTACCCGGCCGACCAGGTCGTGCAGGGGCGCGAGCTGCGGCTCAAGCAGGAGTACTTCTTCGTCTCGGCGACGCTGCAGGACGCCCTGCGACGGCACCTCAAGGTGCACGGCACCGTGCGCAACCTGCACGAGAAGGCCGTGTTCCAGCTCAACGACACCCACCCCGCGCTGGCGGTTCCGGAGCTGATGCGCCTGCTGGTCGACGAGCACGCGCTGGCGTGGGAGGAGGCCTGGGAGGTCACGCGGCACGCCTGCGCCTACACCAACCACACCGTGCTCCCCGAGGCGCTCGAGACCTGGCCGGTCGACCTCGTCGGGCGGCTGCTGCCGCGCCACCTGCAGATCCTGTACGAGATCAACGCGCGGTTCCTGGCCGAGATCCGCGCCCGGTACCCGGGCGACGAGGACAAGGTGCGGCGGATGTCGCTGTTCTCGGACGGGCCCGAGCAGCGCGTGCGGATGGCCAATCTGGCCATCGTCGGCAGCTTCTCGGTCAACGGCGTGTCGGGGCTGCACACGCAGATCGTGCGGGACCGCATCTTCCCCGACTTCGCGGCGCTCGAGCCGGAGAAGTTCAACGCCAAGACCAACGGCATCACCCCGCGGCGCTGGCTGCTCAACTGCAACCCGCCGCTCGCCGAGCTGATCAGCTCGCGCATCGGGCCCGGCTGGGTCCGCGACCTGCGGCAACTGGAGAAGCTGCTGCCGTTCGCGGACGATCGGGCGTTCCGCGAGGCGTGGCGCGCCGCGCGCCGCGGCAACAAGGTCCGGCTGGCGGCGATCGTCGAGCGGGCGTGCGGCGTGGTGGTCGACCCGGATTCGCTGTTCGACGTGCAGGTCAAGCGGATCCACGAGTACAAGCGCCAGCTGCTCAACATCCTCCAGGCCTGGGCCCGCTACCGGCAGCTCAAGCGCGGCGTGGGTCGCGAGGCCCCGGCGCGCACCGTGCTGTTCGGCGGCAAGGCCGCGCCGGCCTACGAGGTCGCCAAGCGGGTGATCCGGCTGATCAACGACGTGGCCGCGGTGGTCAACCGCGACCCGGAGACCAACCGCCTGCTCAAGGTCGCCTTCCTGCCCGACTACCGCGTGTCGCTCGCCGAGCGGATCATGCCGGCGGCGGACCTGTCCGAGCAGATCTCCACGGCCGGGATGGAGGCCTCCGGCACCGGCAACATGAAGTTCGCGCTCAACGGCGCCCTGACCATCGGCACGCTCGACGGCGCCAACGTGGAGATCCTCGAGGCGGTGGGGCCCGAGGGACTGTTCCTGTTCGGTCTCGACGAGCCCGGCGTGGTGGCGCTCAAGGCCCGCGGCTACGACCCGCGGGCGTACTACGAGGCCGACCCGGTGCTGCGCGACGCGCTGGATTCGCTGCGGCGCGGCGAGTTGACGCCCGACGACCCCGGGCGCTACCGGTCGCTGATCGAGGCGCTGCTGTTCCGCGGCGACACGTACCTGCTGCTCGCCGACTTCGGCTCGTATCGCGACGCGCAGGCCGCGGTCGACGAGGCGTGGCAGGACCCCGAGGCCTGGACCCGGCGTTCGATCCGGACCGTGGCGCGGATGGGCGGATTCTCCAGCGACGAGACCATCGCGCGCTACGCGACGGAGATCTGGCGCGTGCCGGTCGCGGGCCGTCGCGACTGAGCGTCAGGTCTCGTCCAGCACCCTGCGCACCCGGCGCGCCAAGTCCTCGGGGCCGAAGGGCTTCTGCAGGAACGCCGCGCCGGGGTGGTCGGCGCCGAGCGGCAGCACGGTCTCGGCGGTGTAGCCGGAGACGAACAACACGCGGGTCCCGGGCCGGCGCGCCCGCACCCGCTCGGCCAGCTCGCGGCCGTTGCCGCCGGGCAGCACGACGTCGGTCACCAGCAGCTCGAGCGGGCCGTGGTGACGTTCGGCGAGCGTCAGGCCTTCCACCGCGTCGCCGGCCTCGAGGACCGTGTAGCCGTGGGCGACCAGGCCGTCGCGGGTCAGGCGGCGCAGCGCGGCGTCGTCCTCGACCAGCAGCACGGTCTCGGTGCCGCGGGGCCCGGGGGCGGTCACGCGGAACCGGCCCGTCGGCCGCTCGGGCGCGCCCTCCACGGCGGGCAGGTGGATCCGGAACACGGCGCCGCCTCCGGGCGGGCTGTCGACCGCCATCGCTCCGCCGTACTCCTTGACGATGCCGAGGGTGATCGACAGTCCGAGGCCGGTGCCCTTGGGCTTGGTGGTGAAGAACGGCTCGAACAGCCGTTCCCGGACCGCGGGCGGGATGCCGCCGCCGGTGTCGCGCACCGCCAGCACGACGTGGCGACCCGGCGTCAGCTCGAGCCGGGCGGCCTCGGCGGCCTCGAGGTGCGTTTCGGAGAGCGTCAGGGTGAGGGTCCCGCCGGAGGGCATGGCGTCGCGGGCGTTGACCGCGAGGTTGAGCAGCACCTGCTCCAACTGGCCCGGATCCGCATTGACCAATGCCGGCTCGGGCGCCAGCGACGTGCGGACGGTGACGTCCTCGCCCAGCAGGCGGCGCAGCAGCGGCTGGGCGGCGCCGACCACCTCGTTGAGGTCCAGCACGCGCGGGCGCACCACCTGCTTGCGGGAGAAACCGAGCAGCTGGCGGGTCAGCGCCGCCGCCTGCTCGACGGTCTGGCGGATGCCGTCGACGTCCTCGCGGGCCTGCGGGTCGGCTTCGAGGCGCAGGCGGAGCATCTCGGCGTAGCCGAGGATCGCGCTGAGCAGGTTGTTGAAGTCGTGGGCGATGCCGCCGGCCAGCCGACCGACCGCCTCCATCTTCTGCGCCTGGAGCAGCTGCGCCTCGAGGTTGCGCAGGTCGGTGATGTTGCGGCCGACCTCCACCACCCCCGTGATCTCGCCCCGCCCGTCGACGATCGGCACGGCCCGCAGCTCCCAGCTGCGGCCGTCGGGGGTGGTCGTCACGTCGCTCTCGGTGCGCCCGGTGCGATAGGCGCGCTGGACCGGGCAGCGCGGGCACGGTTCGTCGCTGCCGTGCCACAGCTCGTGGCAGCGCCGGCCGACCAGCTCCTCGGGCTGCCGGCCCAGGCCGTGGGCCGCGCCGCGATTGGCCCAGCGGACGGTCAGGTCGCGGGACTGGAGCGTGAGGTTGTCGGGGATCGCGTCGAGCAGCGCGCGGAACTCGAGCATCAACTGCTGCAGGCGTCGTTCGCTCTCGCGCAGCGCCTCGGCCGTCCGTTCGCGCGGCGTCGCGTCCTGGAACCGGCCCTGGACCACCCGTCGCCCGTCGAGCTCGACCACGTTGGCGCTGATGTCGATGGGGATCCGGCGCCCGTCGGCGTGCTGCACCACGACCGCGTCGGCGCCGGGGACGCTGCGCCCCTCGGCGACGTGCCTGCGGAACACCTCGCGGTAGCGCTGCTCCTCCTCGGGCGGGTGCAGCTTCCAGTGCGGCGTGCCGACCAGCCGTTCGCGCGGGACGCCCACCAGTTCCGCGGCCCGCTGGTTGACGTCGAGCAGCAGGCCGGTCTCCGCGTCGGCCAGGAACACCGCGTCGTTGGCGGTCTCGACCAGCGACCGGTAGCGGCGCTCCGACTCGGCCAGCCGCTGCGTCGCCTCGTGGCGCGCGCGGAACAGGGGGGTCAGGGCGAGCACCCCGGCGACGAGCAGCGCCGAGATCAGCAGCGCGATCAGCTCGGCCTCGAGGTTCGCCGGGCGGGTCTGCCCCGCCGTCAGGGCTCCGTACAGCGTCACCGCGCGGCGGGCCACCATCAGCGTCATGGCCGCGGCGAGCGTCAGGCCGGCGGTCCGTCCGCCGGGGATGCGGACCAGCCGCAGGGCGAGCCCGGCGGCGAGCACCTGCAACAGCACGGACGCGGCGAGCACCAGCGTCGCGGTCAAGCGGGGAACCTCCGGACCCGATGGTAGGCAAGTTGGCGGGTTCGGGCAACCGTGCAGGCTTGCGTCTTGCTCCGCAACCGCCTATCAGGGCGCGCGATGGAGTGGAGTCATGCCGGCGAGTTGGCCGCGCTGGGCGCCGCCGGCTGCTGGACGGTGACGGCGCTGGCCTTCGAGCGGGCCGGCCGGCGCATCGGCTCGCTGGTCGTCAACCTGCTGCGGCTGCTGGTGGCGTTCGGCTTCCTCACCCTGTTCGGCGCCCTGGTGCGCGGCGCCGCCCTGCCGCTCGACGCCTCCCCCCACGCCTGGTGCTGGCTCGGCGCGTCCGGCCTCGTGGGCTTCACCGTCGGCGACCTGTGCCTGTTTCGCGCGTTCGTGGTGATCGGCTCGCGGCTGTCGGTGCTGCTGATGTCGCTGGTGCCGCCGCTGACCGCGCTGCTCGGCTGGCTGCTGCTGGGCGAGGTGCTGACGGTGGTGGACTGGCTGGGCATGACGCTCACCGTCGGCGGCGTGGCCTGGGTCGCCCTGGAACGACGACCGGCGGTTGACGGGCGGCCCGGTCGCGTGCCGTGGACCGGGATTCTGCTCGGCCTCGGCGGCGCCGCGGGCCAGGCGGTGGGGCTGGCGCTCAGCAAGTACGGGATGGGGAACTACGACGCTTTCGCGGCGACGCAGATCCGGGTGATCGCCGGGGCGCTGGGCTTCGCGGCGGTGTTCACCGTCATCGGCTGGTGGCCCAAGGTCTGGGCGGCGCGTCGCGACCGACCCGCGCTCGGGTTGTTGTCGCTCGGCGGGTTCTTCGGCCCGTTTCTCGGGGTCTCGCTGTCGCTGTCCGCCGTGCAGCACACCACGACCGGGGTGGCGGCGACGATCATGGGAATCCTGCCGGTGCTGATCCTGCCGCCCGCGATCCTGTTGAACAAGGAGCGGGTCTCCCCGCGGGCCGTGGGCGGCGCCGTGCTGGCCGTGGTCGGCGTGGCGGTGCTGTTCCTGTGAGCCGTCCGCTCAACGGTCGGTCCGCTGCATCGTCTGCCGGGTCCGGCGCCAGGTGCGGCGGTAGACCCACAGCCCGAGCAGCAGCAGCAGCACGCCCAGCGGGATGAAGGTCCAGCCGACGACGCGCAGCGCGCTCCCGGGGAAGAAGTGGACGAACGTGACCCCGGCGACGAACAGCGTGAGCGCCGTGCGGGCGAACGCCAGCAGCGTCCGCTCGTTCGCCAGCACCGTGCGTTCCGCCGCCAGCACGTCGCACACCGACGGCGAAGCGGGGCAGGCCTTCGGGTCGAGCTCGGGCATCTTCCTGCGCCTCCTTCAGGTCGCGAGCATACACGGCACCGCGGTCGATGGAGTAGCGGTCGTGATGCGGCGACTAGTCGATGCGGTCGGGGTCCCAGCGCAGGACGTCGACCCGCGCGGGACACTGGCCGGAGAGGGGCTCGAGCTTGAGCTGCGGGTGGCCCATGTGGACCACCAGGTCGAACCCGTCGAGCGTCCCGTCCGCGCGCCCCTCGTGCGGCCCCTCCGGGTCGCTGCGGTCCTCGAACAGCACCGCCACGTGGTCCCAGGACCGCGGCGTGAGCCCCTCGAACTCGCCGCCGTAGTCGATGCGGATCACGTCGCCCGGCAGCACCCCGGAGAGCGCGTCGCCCTCCGGTCGGCCGTCGTCGTCGAGCGTTCCGGGGCCGGCGACGATGTCGGCGTAGCGGTCGAGCGCCGCGACGCCGGTGTACGGCACGCCGTCGTGGCCGCCGGCGTGCAGCGCGCCGACCAGCACGTCGGCGCAGTCGGCGCCCACGTAGCGCTCGGTCTGGTGGTTCGCTCCCGGCCCGGCCGAGCCGAACACCTCGGGGACGAGGAAGTACGAGGTGAGCCAGCCGAGGTAGGTGTCGTCGCGGCGGATCGAGACCCGGTGCACGGTCGGCTTGATGCCGTAGGTGTCGACCGCCTCCGGGCCCGGGGAGGCCAGCGTCGCGCCGTCGCGGTCGTCGAGGCGCAGCTCCGCCCGGTAGCGCAGCGTTCCCAGGCCGCCGAACAGGTCGTCGGCGGCGCGCGGCGGGCGGGCGGAGGCGGGACGGCGGCGGGCCGCGGCGTCGGTCGACCAGTCGCCGAGGGGGGTGGCGAAGTACGAGATGCGGTCCCAGCCGAGCCACTCGCCGTGGTCGT
>CAZMRP010000057.1:0-13728 GCA_964568275.1 uncultured Myxococcales bacterium | reverse complement strand
TCGCGGCGGAGGGAGCCGCGGCGCCGCCGGAGGCCGCGCCCGAGCCCGACAAGCGGGCCCTGCTCGCCTCGGCGTGGTCCGACTTCCTGGCGGGCAAGGACGAGCCGCCGAAGGCCGAGGACCCGGGCGGCGAGGAGACACCGGAATGACCGAGGGTGCCGGCGGCGACAACGGCCGCAAGACCGCAGGGGAGGTCGAGGTTCCGGCGGGCGGGGCGAGTACGGAGGCGAGCCCGCCCGCGGAGCCCGCCAGCCCCGACGAGAGTCCCCCGACGGCAGCGCTCCGCGCGGAGCTCGACGGGGACGGTGGCGGGGAAGTCCCCGGCCCGGACCACGGGGAGGCCGAGGTTCCGGCGAGCCCGGAGGGGCCCGCTGCCGAGGAGTCCGCGGACCCGGGGGTGGGCCCTGCCGACGAGGCGCACCCGGTGGGGGAGCCGAAGACGAAGGGACCGTCGGCCGCGCGGGTCGAGTACGACGACGCGACGCTGGCGCAGTACGTCGAGGCGCTGCTGTTCGTGTCGCAGCATCCGCTGACGGTGGCGCAGGTGGCGCGGCCGCTGCGCACGACGTTCGCCGCGGTGCGCAAGGCGTTCCAGTCGATCGGGGAGGCCTACGCGGGCCGCGGGATCCGGCTGATGGACGTGGGCGGCGGGTACCAGTTCCGGACGGCGCCGGAGTGCGCCGACGTGATCCGCCGGTTCCTCGACGTGCGGCCGCTGCGGCTCTCGAAGGCGGCGATGGAGACGCTGGCGGTGGTGTCCTACCGCCAGCCGGTGACCAAGCCCGACATCGACGACATCCGCGGCGTCGATTCCGGCTCGGCCGTCAAGCTGCTCCTCGACCGCAACCTGGTGCGGGTCCTCGGCCGCAAGGAGGAGCCCGGCCGCCCGCTGCTCTACGGCACGACGCAGGCCTTCCTGGAGTTCTTCAACCTCTCGAACCTCAACGACCTGCCGTCGCTGCGCGAGTACGCGGAGCTGACCGAGGACGGGCGCCGGCAGCTCGAGCGCGACCTGTTCGCGCGGTCCCCCGACGCCCTGTCGCTCGACGGCGAGGACGGCGCCCGGCTGCAGCCGGCGCGGCACTGGGAGGATCTGGTCGAGGTGCTCGGGGACGACCTGGGCGGCCTGCCGGAGGGGGTGGAGGTCGAGGTCGAGCCGGCGGACCCGCTGGAGGCGTACGTCAAGGATGGCACCTACCCGCGCCCGCCGGCCGCGGGGGAGGCCGAGGAACTGGACGCCGGGGATGCGAGTGACGATGATTCGCCCCTCGCGGACGTCGCGGTGGACGCGTCCGGGACGGCGGCGGAGGGTGAGGAAGCCGGGGACGACGCCGGGGCGGAGGACGCCCCGGACGACGAAGACGATCGGCCCTAGGTGAGGCTCGGGGCGGGGGAACGACGAGGAGGAATTCACATGGCAGACGGCAAGCTCGTGTACTCGTTCGGCGGCCGCCGCGCCGAGGGGCGCGGGGCGATGAAGGAACTGCTGGGAGGGAAGGGGGCCAACCTCGCGGAGATGGTCAACATCGGCCTCCCGGTCCCGCCCGGGTTCACGATCACCACCGCGGTCTGCTCGCACTACTTCGAGCACCGCAACCAGTTCCCGCCGACGCTGGGCCGACAGGTCGAGGCGGCGCTGAAGCTGATGTCCCAGCGGGTCGGCAAGACGTTCGGCGACCCGTCCAACCCGCTGCTGGTCTCGGTCCGGTCCGGCGCGCCGGCGTCGATGCCGGGGATGATGGATACGATCCTCAACCTGGGGCTCAACGACGCCGTGGCGGCCGGTCTGGCGCAGCTGACCGGGGACGAGCGGTTCGTGATGGACGCCTACCGGCGGCTGATCACGATGTACGGGGACGTCGTGCTGGGGATCGAGCGGGACAAGTTCGAGCACGAGCTGTCGGCGGTCAAGGAGCGGCTGGGGCTGAAGTTCGACAACGAGATCCCGGCGGCCGAGCTGCGGACGCTGGTGGCGAAGTACAAGGCGATCGTGCTGGAGGAGAAGGGCCGTCCGTTCCCGGAGGACCCGCACGAGCAGCTGTGGGGCGCCGTCGGCGCCGTGTTCGGCTCGTGGAACAACGAGCGGGCGATCATCTACCGCCGGCAGTACCGGATCCCGGCGCACTGGGGGACGGCGGCGAACGTCCAGGCGATGGTCTTCGGCAACATGGGGAACGACTGCGCCACCGGCGTGGCGTTCACGCGCAACCCGGCGACCGGCGAGCACCGGTTCTTCGGCGAGTGGCTGGCGAACGCGCAGGGCGAGGACGTCGTGGCGGGCATCCGCACGCCGCTGCCGCTGGACCGCGAGGCGGGCGGCGAGGGGTCGCTCGAGGCGCTGATGCCCGAGTGCCACCGGGAGTTGGTCGAGATCCGCGGGATCCTCGAGCGGCACTACCGCGACATGCAGGACATCGAGTTCACAATCGAGCACGGGAAGCTGTGGATGCTGCAGACCCGCACCGGCAAGCGGACCGGATTCGCGGCAGCGCGGATCGCGGTGGAGATGGTCGACGAGGGGATGATCGACGAGCGCGAGGCGGTGCTGCGGATCGACCCCGACGGGCTGAACCAGCTGCTGCAGCCGGTGCTCGACCCGGCCGAGCAGGACAAGGCGATCAAGGCCGGCCGGCGGATCGCCAAGGGGTTGGCCGCCGGGCCGGGCGGCGCCTCGGGCCGGGCGGTGTTCTCGGCCGAGGTCGCCGAGGAGTTCGCGGCGCTGGGCGAGAAGGTGGTGCTGGTGCGGCTCGAGACGAGCCCCGAGGACATCCGCGGGATGCTGGCCGCGCAGGGGATCCTGACGGCGCGGGGCGGGATGACCTCCCACGCCGCGCTGGTCGCCCGCCAGATGGGCAAGGTCTGCGTCACCGGCTGCGGCGAGATCCGGGTCGACTACGCCGCCAAGCAGTTCACCGCGCCCGACGGGACCGTGGTCCGCGAGGGCGACGAGATGGCGATCGACGGCACTCGCGGCGAGGTGTACCAGGGGGCGATCACGACGGTGCCGTCCGAGGTGCAGCGCGTGCTGCTGCAGAAGTCGCTGGCGCCCGAGCAGGCGCCGGTCTACCGCAACTTCGCCCGACTGCTCGGCTGGGCCGACCGCTACCGACGCCTCGCCGTGCGCACCAACGCCGACCAGCCCGACCAGGCCGAGCAGGCGGTCGCCTTCGGCGCCCAGGGGATCGGGCTGTGCCGCACCGAGCACATGTTCTTCGGCGAGGAGAAGATCGGCCCGATGCGCGAGATGATCCTGGCCGAGACCCGGGAGGAGCGCGAGCGCGCGCTGGCCAAGCTGCTCCCGCTCCAGCGCGCCGACTTCCTCGGCATCTTCCTGGCGATGGGGCCCCGCCCGGTCACGATCCGGACCCTCGACCCGCCGCTGCACGAGTTCCTGCCCCACGACGACCAGGCGATCGCCGAGGTCGCGGGCGAGATGGGGGTGCCGGCGGCGCGGGTCAAGGCCAAGGTCGAGTCGCTGCACGAGTTCAACCCGATGCTCGGCCACCGCGGCTGCCGCCTCGGCATCTCGTTCCCCGAGATCACCGCGATGCAGGGCCGCGCGATCCTCGAGGCGGCGATGGACGCCCGCGACCGGGGGGTCGACGCGCACCCGGAGATCATGATCCCGTTCGTCGGGAACGTGAAGGAGCTGAAGCTCCAGGCCGACGCCGTGCGGTTCGAGGCCGAGCGCGTGTTCACGGAGCGCGGCAAGCGCATCCCGTTCCAGCTGGGCACGATGATCGAGGTGCCCCGCAGCGCGTTGACCGCCGACGAGGTGGCCGCCGAGGCCGAGTTCTTCTCCTTCGGCACCAACGACCTGACGCAGATGACGATGGGCATGAGCCGCGACGACTCCGGTTCGTTCCTGGCGAAGTACCGCGAGCTGAAGATCTACGACCGCGACCCGTTCGAGGCGGTGGACCAGGTCGGCGTCGGTGCGTTGATGCGGCTGGCCGTCGAGAAGGGACGCGCCGCCCGGCCGAAGCTGAAGATCGGCATCTGCGGCGAGCACGGCGGCGAGCCGACCTCGGTCGAGTTCTGTCACCGCATCGGGCTCGACTACGTCTCCTGCTCGCCGTTCCGTGTGCCGATCGCCCGCCTGGCCGCCGCGCAGGCCGCGCTCCGCGAGCGGGCGGCGAAGAAGCCCGCGGTGAAGAAGCCCGCGGTGAAGAAGCCGGCGGCGAAGAAGCCCGCGACGAAGAAACCGGCGGTGAAGAAGCCGGCGGTGAAGAAGCCCGCGGCGAGGAAGCCCGCGGCGAAGAAACCCGCGGCGAAGAAGCCGGCAAGGAAGGGTCGCCGTCGCTGACCCGCCGGTCCGAACGGAAGCGAGACGACCGCGACCGGACGAGGTGGCGGATCGGCGGCAGCAGGGGTACACTTCCCCCGGGATGCGAGTCCACCCGACCGGTCGGCGCGGCTGTCGGGACCTGCAGGAGGCGATCGATGACCTGGCGATGGTGGATGTTGGCGGCGGTCGGGTTGCTCGCCGGCGGCTGCGGTCGGACGGGGTTGGATCTGGGCGGCGATTGGGACGGGTTCGTCACCGACGTCGGTCCGGACGGCAGCCTGCCGGACGTGCGGCCGGATGGCGGCACCGACGGGCCGCCGCCGCCTCCCGGCGGGGCGACCGACGTGCCGCCGCCCCCTGATGGGGCGATCGACACGGCTCCTCCGCCGCCGGACGGCACCGACGGCGGACGGCCCGACGGGGGTTGGGACGGCGACCGTCCGGACCGCTGGGACGGCGACCGTCCGGACCGCTGGGACGGCGGCGGGACCGACGGCGTCGGACCCGACGGCAGTACGGACGGCGGCGGGTGCGACCCCGCCGGCTGCGCGATGATCTGCTCGATGACCGGCAGCGGGAGCGGCACCTGTGTCGGCGACGTCTGCGTCTGCGGCACCGGTCCGGACGGCGGGACCTCCGACGGGGGGACGACGGACGGCGGGTTGCCGCCCCCGCCCCCGGACGGCGGCGGCGACGGGAGCGCGCCGGACTTCGGCCGCGACTCGGGCCGCGATGTGATGTGGGACGGCGACCGCGAGACCCGCGACGGGCTGCGCGAGACCCGCGACGGGCTGCGCGACTTCGGTCGGGACTCGGGGGTCGCCGATTCGACCGCGGATTCCTCCCTCGCCTGCGACCCCGCGGCGTGTTTCGAGGACTGCCGGGCCGTCGGCTACACCGGCGGCTACTGCGACCCGTCCGGCGCCTGCTCCTGCTTCTAGACCGGTCCGGGGGTAGGTGGGGTGGCCTAGCCGTGGCCGTGGCAGCCGCCGCAGCCGCCGTGGTGGTCGCAGCCCTCGAGGTTCTCGGCGCCCTCGCAGCAGCTGCCGTGTCCGTGTCCGTGCGCCAGTTCCTCGGCCGTCGCCTCGCGGACGTCGGCCACTTCGACCTCGAAGTGCAGCGTCCGTCCCGCCAGCGGGTGGTTCAGGTCGGCGGTGATTTGCCGGTCGTCGACGGCGGCGATGCGCATGCGGACGACGTGGCCGTGGGGCGTGCGGCTGGCGAGCTGCATCCCGACCTCCGGCTTGAAGTCCTTGGGAAGCCGGTCGCGTTCGATGGTGATCACGGCCTCCTCGTCGCGGGGACCGTAGCCCGCCTCCGGCGGGACATCGACCTGGAGCTTGCGGCCCGGCTCGGCGCCGGTGAGCGCCGCCTCGAGGCCGGGGACGATGTTGCCGTGGCCGTGGAGGTACTCCAGCGGGTCGTCGGGCGAGCTGGCGTCGATCGTCGCGCCGGCGTCGTCGCGCAGAGTGTAATGGATCCGCACCACCCGGTCGTTCTGGATCTTCACGAAGACCACCTTGCTTTCCTCCCGTGCCGGGGCGTGCCCGGAGTGGCAGGCGCCGCAGGAACGCGCGCACGGGAACGCGCCGAACGGATGGATAGCGTCGGCGGGCCCCCGCGTCAACGGGCCGGGCTAGAAATCGAGGGGTCGGCGTTCCGCCCGTCGACGAACGCGGGCCTCGCGCTCGAGCCGGTCCTCGGTGCAGGTCGCGAACGCCCGCTCCAGCACCGGTGCGTAGTTGCGGAACATGCTGTCCCACATCTCCCGGGCCAGAACCCACTGCTCCCGGTCGGCGGGCGAGGCGGCGTCGTACGCCGGCAGCTCGCGGCCGCCCACGAACAGCCGCTCGAGGATGTCGCGGGAGGACGACAGCATCCGCACGTCGTCGGTCGGATCCCCGTCGCGGAAGTTGGTCTCGAACTCGAAGTGGATGTCCGGCGGTTCGGCGTCCAGCCGCGCCACGTAGCGCAGCCGCATTCCGGCCTGGCATTCGCACGCCGGAACCTCGAGCGAGAACCCCTCGGGGTTGTCCGGTTCGAAGCACTGCAACGCGCTGAACGGGGCCGGTCCGAGCGCCCCGCCGGCGCCGAGGTCCTGGTACCGGCAGCCGGCGCCGAGCAGCGCGAGGAGTGCGGCGAGGGTGACGACCTGTCGGGTGGACGGGCCGGAGCGGCGGGCGGTGGTGCGGTCGTTCGGCGCCATGGTCGTCTCGCGACGATCCCTTGGTGGCCGGCGGGGTCGCGGGCGTTCAGCGCGGCGGGCTAGTCGACCTCGTAGCCCCAGACGGTCAGGTTCGTTCCGCCGGCGTCGCGTCCCAGGGGCACGAGGCCGGTGCCGCTCCAGTTCCAGGCCTGGGTGGCGTTGAGGTAGCCCGGGTGCACGAGGCCGCCCTCCCAGAACCGGTCGGCGACCGCGGCGTACGGCGTCGTGGCGCTGCTCGTCGTTCCGGTGCCGAACAGGCCCAGGCCGCTCACGAAGGACGCGTTGTTTCCCGGGTAGGTGACCACGACGCGGCCGCCGGTGGCGATCAGCGCGGCGACCGGGGCGGTCCACGACGCGGCGGTCGGCACGCAGGTCTCGGCCTCCATGAACAGCAGGACGTCGTACTGGCCGGCGCGGGTCGCGGCATCCGCCGCGTCGGCCAGCGGGAGGACGTTGGCGGCGGGCAGGCCTGCCAGGCGCAGCGCGCCGAGCGTGGCGTTGTACTCGCCGAGGTACGGGCCGCCGGGGTTGCCGGCGCTGGTCGAGCCGACGGCGTCGACGCACTCCTGGACCGCGCCGACCACCGGCGTGCGGGCGAAGCCGAAGGTCACGGCGCGGTAGAGCAGGTTCGCCGCGGCCACGTCGAACTCGAAGAAGTCGTAGGGCAGGGCGTAGAAGTCCGCGCCGCGCCGGCACGAGCCCCGGCCCACCTCGTGGTCCACCAGGTTCAGGAAGATGCGCCGGGCGGTGCTGTCGCTGGACCAGTCGGCGAAGCCGGAGTTGCCGTTCCAGTAGTAGGCGGTGCCCTGGAAGCCGATGCCGTCGGCCCAGGTCAGCTTGGCCGCGGTGTCCACGGAGGCGAGTTGGACCGAGCCCAGGGAGGCGTCGGCGGCCGCCTGGTCGTGGTCGGTCTGGGTGACGGTGAACGCGGTCCCGGCCGCGAAGGTGCCGTAGGGGCCGGCCATCGCGGGATGGGTGCCGTCGGTCACGGCGCAGGCGCTGCTGAACGGCCCGTCGCCCGCCGTCGTGACGTGGACGACGGCGGCCAGCAGCGGGTCGGTGGGGCTGCCGAGGCTGTCGTAGCCGGTGACCAGCAGCATCCCGCCGGCCCGCACGTAGCGGTCCAGCGCCGTCTGCTCGGCCGCCGAGATCGCCCGGTTGGACTGGTAGTACACGACGTACGGATACCGCCGCAGGCGCCAGAAGTCGCCGCTCAGCGTTCCCGTGCCGTTGTCGAGCGACGTGGTGTCGTAGCACTCGCGACGCAGCAGCGTGGCGACCGCCGTGCCGGGGGTGCCGGAGTCGGCCAGCAGCAGCACGCCCCGCAGGTGGTGGTTGAGCAGGTTCAGGAACACGTCCTGTGCGATGCCGGCGGTGGTCCAGTCGTCGTAGCCGTAGTTGCCGTTCCAGAAGTAGACCTTTCCGTGGTTCGCGCCGACGTCGCCGGCGTAGGTCAGCTTCGCGTTCGTGCCGGCGACGCGCAGCAACTCGATCGAGCCGAGCGTCGCGTCGGCGGTCACGGCGTCGTGGTCCGTCTGCGCCACGGTGAACGCCGTCGCGGGGGCGAAGTGGCCGTAGGGGCCGTCGAGCGCCGGGTTCGCGTCGGTGGCGACGGTGCAGGCGGTGCTGAACGGGCCGTCGCCCGAGGTGCCGACGCGGGCCACCGCGGCCAGCAGCGGGTCGGTGGGGCTGCCGAGGCTGTCGTAGCCGGTCACCAGCAGCACGCCGCCGCACTGGACGTACTGGTCGAGCGCGGTCTGCTCGGCGGCGGCGATCGCGCGGTTGTAGTTGTGGAACACCACCACCGCGTGACGCAGCAGCGCGTCCACGTCGGCGGTGACGACGCCGCTCGTGCCGTTGTCCCGCGCCGCGTGGGTGAAGCCCTCCGCGGCAAGCAGGGTTCCGAGCGCCGCGGCGTCCACGCCGGAGTCGCTCACCAGCAGCGCGCCGCGCGGATAGGCCAGCTCCACGGTGCAGGTCGGCGAGCACCCGTCGCAGCGGGTCGTGTTGCCGTCGTCGCACTCCTCCCCGGTCTCCAGCACGCCGTTGCCGCAGGCCAGGGTGCAGTCGGCAGGGCAGGTCGCGTTGGTCTCCCCGGGGCTGCACACGCCGTCGCCGCAGCGGACGGGGCAGTCGGCCGGGCAGGTCGCGATCGTCTCGGTGTGGGTGCAGAAGGTGTCGCCGCAGACCGCCGGGCAGTCGGCCGGGCACGTCGCGGCCGTCTCGGTGTGGGTGCAGGCGCCGTCGCCGCAGGAGGCCGGGCAGTCGTCCGGGCAGTCGGCGGCGTCCTCGTCGTGGGTGCAGAAGGTGTCGCCGCAGGAGGCCGGGCAGTCGGTCGGGCAGTTGCCGGCGTGCTCGCCCGCGGTGCAGGCGCCGTCGCCGCAGGACCCGGGACAGTCGGTCGCGCAGGTCGCGGAGCTCTCGTCGTGGGTGCAGGCGCCGTCGCCGCAGACCGCCGGGCAGTCGCGGGCGCACGACGCGGCGTCCTCGTCGTGGGTGCAGACGCCGTCGCCGCAGTTGGCGGGACAGTCCGTTTCGCAGGCCGTGGGCGACTCGTCGTGGGTGCAGACGCCGTCGCCGCAGACCGCCGGGCAGTCGGTCGCGCAGGTCAGCGCGTCCTCGCCCGGGGCGTTG
This sequence comes from uncultured Myxococcales bacterium, assembly GCA_964568275.1. GTDB lineage: Bacteria > Myxococcota_A > Polyangia > DRWM01 > JAAZOP01 > JAAZOP01. Next base: position 4,600 of record CAZMRP010000057.1, on the reverse strand, counting down.
CAGACGCCGTCGCCGCAGACGCCGGTTTCGACGTCCGCGTCCGCATCCGTGCCGCCGTCGTCGTCGGCATCCGCATCCGCATCCGCGCCGGCATCGTCGCCGACGTCGGGGTCGGCATCGGCATCCGCATCCGCGTCGGCGCCGACTTCGACGTCGTCGGGCGTGTCGGTCCCGCCGTCGATCGTGTCGTCGCCCGTGCTGGCGCAGCCGCCGCCCAGCGGGCCGAGCGCCAGCAGGGCGGCCAGCAACAGGCTTCCGGGACCGTTCGAAGCTCGCATCAGGGTCTGCCTTCCCAGGTCCGCCGCCGGGTCGTCCCGGGCGGACCGTCGCCCGCACTCCGGTGCGGATGCGGGGCCGGATCGATAGCACGGTTCTCGCCGGCGGCAACCGTTCCGCGGGCCCGGTCAGTCCGGCTCGTCGGCGTCGGGCTCGTCGCCGGCATCGACGACGTCGTCGTCGGGGGCGTCGGGGAGGATGCCGCCCGCGTCCACCGGCGGGAGCGGCACGTCGGCGCCGTCCTCCTCGGCCACGTCGGGCTCGACGTCCGGAGGGTCCGCGGTGTCGCCGGCGGTGTCGCCCGGCGGCACGTCGACGTCGGTGTACCAGACGTCCGGAGGGTCCGCGGTGTCGCCGAGCGTGTCCTGGGGCGGCACGTCGACCTCCGCATCGCCGTCATCGTCGCCCCCGTCGCACCCGGCGGCGCCGGAGAGGCTGGCCGCGAGGGTGACGCTGGCCGCGGCCACGGTGCGGGCGAACCGGCCCCGTCCGTGGGCCTTCGGCTGCAGGCGGTCGATCATCCGCTCGAGCGCCGGGCGGGGGACGGCGCGCAGCGTGGCCCGCTCCGCGTCGGTCAGCTTCATCCGCGCCACGGTCCGTTCGCGCTCGTCGAGCAGGGCGGCGCGGAAGCGCGGGTCGCTGGCCGCCAGATACAGCGCCTTCTCCACGCCGATCGGTACGCGGGCCGTGCCGCGCGTCGGGCTCCGTCTCCGGACCTCGGTCATGCCCCACCTCCCGTGAACTCGAAGTCTACCGTTGCGGTCCGGCCGCGGCAACCGCGGCGCTCCCGGACGCTCCGCCGTCGCGGCGGCGGGACCCGGGTCAGTGCCGGTGCAGGTCCCGGTGCATCACCTGCCGCGTTGCCGTCAGGCGCTCCTCGGCGGGCATCTTGGACAGCTCGCGGTTGAGGTGCTCGTCCCCCTCCCGCTGCAGGAGGTCGGCCACGTAGTCGATGATGCTCGGCGGGAACACCCCGGACGACTCGTACATCCCCCGGCGTTCCCGCAGCAGCCGCGCGCAGGCCACGCACGACCCCGGAAGCGCCTCGAGCCGCTCCAGCAGCGTGGGGTCCTTGAAGATGTTCCCCTCCACGTACGTGCGGTCGGCGAGCTCCAGCATCCCGTCGGCCGTGAGCCCGTGGTCGGCGGCGGCGGCCAGGCCGGCCAGCAGCAGGTGGAACAGCGCGGAGCCGTCGGGCGAGCGGATCTCCACCGTCTGCCGGCCCTGTTCGTCGACGAACCGGCCCGGTTCGTGCGGGTTCACCTGGCGGGCCAGGTCGGTCTCCCCGCGCCAGCCCAGCGGGACCCGGATCAGCACGGAGCGGTTCGAGTGTCCCCAGCAGATGCGGGTCGGCGCCTCCTGGTTCGGGACCAGGCGCAGGAAAGCGGCGGCCTCCGTGTTGCCGAAGGCCGAGAGGGTCGACGCGTAGTGGATCATCCCGCCGATCAGCTTGGTGGCCTCGTCCGACAGCCCGCGGCGTTCGCCGGACATGATGTTGCGCCCGTCCCGCGTCAGCTCGACGTGGATGTGGAAGCCGTTGCCGGCGACCCCTTCCTCGAGCTTGGGGGCGAAGGTCGCCATCATCCCGTGGCGGAACGCCACGTTCCGGATCAGCCACCGCGCCAGCGCGATCGAGTCCCCCATCTCCTCCAGCGGCCGGGTCAGGAACTCGATCTCGTGCTGCTCGGCCCGGCTGCCGGCCAGGATCGGGTTGTCCGACCGCACCGACTGGATGTACCCCACCTCGGCGTGGGCGTACTTCACCGCCCCGGTGATCTGCTGCACGTGCCGCACCATCTCGTCGACCACGGCGGCCCCCTTCACGAACGGCGAGGCGCTGTGGTACCCGGTCTGGCTCGCGCGCGTGTAGTACTCGGTCCCGCCCGGACCGACGAGGAAGAACTCGAGCTCGGCCAGGGCCAGCAGGTCCAGCCCGGTCCGCTCGTGGAACCGCCGGTTCGCGAAGGTCAGGATGTTGTCCGGCGTCAGCCGCGCCAGGTTGCCCTCCCGGTCGAGGAACCGGCAGATGAAGTCCAGGCTGCCCGGGTCGAACGGGTTGAGGAACGCCGTCGAGTACGACGGGACCACGTAGAGGTCCGAGACGGCGGCGTCGACCAGCCCCCGCAGCAGGCTCGAGCCGTCCACCCGTTCCCCCGACGCGAGGATCCGCTCGGCCTGCCGCAGGTCGCCGAACGGCAGGCGCATCTCCTTGAGCTGGCCGTCGAGCGCCGTGTAGTGGAAGGTGAAGCGCTCGATGCCCTTCTTCCGCACCACCTCGAGCAGGTCCTGGCGCGTGAACGCTCCGCGGTCCTTGTCGAGCAGCAGGCAGAGCGGGTTGGCAAGCGGCAACTGGTCGATCATCGGGTACCTCCGTGTCCTTCGGGACCGTCCGGCGCGGCCGCGCCGCGCTTCCCCCGCGGGTCGCGAGCGCGAACGATACCCGAGGTTGCGGCGCGCTTCCAGTCGTGCATCCGTCGTGCATCCGTCTCCAGGGGGCGCGGCGTCCGGGCGGTCCGCGGGCGAGGTCCGCCCCCGGGCGGCTTGAGCTTCCCGCGCGGGTGGTCTACGAAGGGTGTGGAGGAGGAGCGACATGCCTCGACGGGCCCGATGGACGGCGACCTGGCTGCTCGCGGCGCTGGTGTGCGGAGCCGCCCCGGCCGGCGCCGTCACCCTGAGCCTGGTCTCCGAGGACGAGCCGTACCCCGGGGTCACCTTCCGGCGGTACCGGACCGCGAGCCCCGCCACGGACACCTGGGTGGCGCTGGTCGACCTGTGTGCGGACCGGGTGCACGTCGACGCCACGCGCGCCCCGTCGAGCCTGCGGACCACCGGGGCCTGGGCCGCCGCGCGCGGCGTGCAACTCGCCACGAACGGCGACTTCTACCGCACCGACCCGGTGCGCGTGTACGGCAACGCGGTGGGGGACGGCGTGGCCTGGCCGCGGGCGCAGACCGGCAACGACCCGGCCTACTCGACCGAGTGGTACTACCAGGACTACGGCTGGATCGCGTTCCTGTGGGACGGCGTCGAGTTCACGCACACCAAGTGGGTCAAGAACCACGCGGACGCGCTGGGCGCGCACGGCGGCTGGCGGCCGGACGAGGTGGCGCCGCCGCCGCCCCCGGGGACGCTGGCGCTGGTCAGCGGGTTTCCCGAGCTGGTCGTCGAGGGGACGCAGATCACCTGCAGCAGCCCCACCGACTCGTCCTGCTTCCCCGATCGGGGCGACATGCGCGAGCGGCACCCGCGGACGGCGATGGGGCTGACCGCGGACCGGGCCACGTTCATCCTGGCGGTCGTCGACGGCCGGACCACCAGCTCCGCCGGAATGTACGGGACCGAGCTGGCCGACCTGATGTTCCGGCTCGGGGCCTGGGAGGCGTTCAACGTCGACGGCGGCGGGTCCTCCACGATGTGGCTCGGCGGCTCGGTCCGCAACCATCCGTCCGACGGCTCCCAGCGCGCCGTCGCCAACCACTGGGGCGTGTTCGCCGGGACCGCCGGCGGCCGGACGAGGCGGCCCGGGCACTGCGCCGGCTCCGCCCCCTGCGCCGTGATCCCGCCGGAGGGCGCGATCCTCGACGACGACAGCCCGTGCTTCCGGAAGTACGGCGACGCCGACTACTGGCGTGAGGAAGCGGCCGGCTACGGCGGGCGGCTGTTCTGGACCAACGCCTGGCAGACCAGCCGACCCAACAACTGGGCCTGGTGGCGCTTCGAGTTCGCCGAGGCCGGCGAGTACCTCGTGGAGTTCTACGCCGAGCCGGGCTTCGCCGTCTTCGACCGCACGCGCTACCTCGTGCGGGCCGCCGGCCGGTCGACCACGCTGACCATCGACCAGTCCGCCGGGACCGGCTGGCAACCGCTCGGCACGTTCACCTTCGCCGCCGGCGGCGCCCAGTTCGTCGCCGTCTACGACGACATCGACGCGGTCGTCGCCGACGGCCGGCACATCGCCGCCGACGCCCTGCGCCTGACCCGCGTCGGCGGCTGGTGCGGCGACGGGACGTGCGGCGACGGCGAGGACTGCGACGTCTGTCTCGAGGACTGCGCCGGCCCCGTCGAGCTGCCGGACAACGGCATCGATGACGACTGCGACGGCACGACCGACGAACTCGCCGCGGACGCCGACGCGGACGGCGACGCGGATGCCGATGCCGACGCGGACGCCGATGCCGGCCCGGACGCGGACTCCGCCTTGCTCCCCGACGGCGCCGACGTCGCCGGGTCCGACGCCGAACCGGACGGCCCCGTCGCCGACCACGGCGGGTCGGGGTGCGCCTGCGGCGTTGCGGGCGGCTCCGGGTCGCCGTTCCTCGCCGCG
>CAZMRP010000056.1:0-13756 GCA_964568275.1 uncultured Myxococcales bacterium | reverse complement strand
CACCCATGCTAGCATGGCGGCCATCATGGTGCTCCGGATCGGTTGCATCGATTTTCCGATTCCCCCCTCGCGGTACTTCCGCAAGTGGGACCTCGTCGAGGTCCAGCAGACGATGGTCCGGCTGCCCGGCGAGGGTACGGTCAAACGCTGGCTGCGCGAATCGGCGCCGGGCTTCGAGTTCGTCGTCGCGGTCTCGCCGCTGGTGACCTGCGGTCCCGCGAGCCAGCACTTCCGGTACCAGCCCGCGCCGCCGAAGTCGCAATGGCGCAAGTACGCGCCGTTCGCCGGCACCAAGGAGGTCGGCCAGGCGTTCGCGGAGAGCGAGGCGCTGGCCAAGGAGTTGGGGGCGAAGATCCTGCTGTTCCAGACCCCCGCCGACCTGGAGCCGACCAAGCCGCTGCTGCGCGCGATGCAGCAGTTCTTCGAGAAGACCGACCGGCGCAAGCGGCGCTGGATCTGGGAGCCCAAGGGCGGCTGGGAGTTCGACGAGGCGGTCGCGCTGTCCCGGGACCTCGGCCTGACCCTGTGCGTCGACCCGCTGTTCAACACGCCGCCGGAGACCGACTTCGCCTACTGCCACCTCCACGGCCCCGCCGGGTTCCGCTCGCGCTACGAAGAGGAGGCGCTGCTGCGGCTGCACGAGGTGTGCCGGGAGTTCCGGGAGTTCTACTGCCTGTTCGGCAACATCGACATGAACAACGACGCCACCCGGTTCCTGCAGCTCGTGCTCGCCGAACGCGGCTAGTGGTTCGGGACAGCAGCTCCGATCCGACCGGTAGGGGCGCCACGCAGGGCCGCGAGCGCAGCGAGCGGCCCGAGTGCGCCCGCGCGACCTGTGGCCGACGCGGCTGGCGCCGCCGCGGCTACAGTCCACGCACGGTCGCCCACGCGGCGCAGAAGTCCGCCGGCAGCGGCGCCTCGAAGCACAGCCGCTCGCCCGTCCGCGGGTGGTCGAGGCCGAGTCGCATCGCGTGCAGCGCCGGCCGCCCGAGCCGTTCGGCCGCGAGCCGGAGCACCGGGTCCCGCAGCCGCCGGCCGTAGACCTCGTCCCCCAGGATCGGCCAGCCGGCGTCCGAGAGGTGGACGCGGATCTGGTGCGTGCGGCCCGTCCCGAGCCGCACCTCCAGCCGCGCGCAGCCGCCGGCGCGCTCGAGCGTCCGGAACGAGGTCAGCGCCTTGCGGCCGCGGGGTACCTTCGAGCTGAAGCGCTGGCGGTCCACGGGATGCCGGCCGAACAACGTCTCGAGCCGCAACTCCGCCGGCGGGTCGCCGACGACCAGCGCGGCGTAGAGCTTCTCCACCGTGTGCCGCTCGAACTGCTCCGCCAGCCGGGCGTGGGCCACCACGTTGCGGGCCACGACCATCACCCCGGACGTGCCGCGGTCGAGCCGGTGGACGATCCCCGGACGGCCGGGGTCGCCGCCGGCGGCACCGAGGTGCGCCAGGGCGTTGACCAGTGTGCCGCGCGGATGCCCGACCGCCGGGTGGACCACCAGGTCGGCGGGTTTGTCGACGACGAGCAGGTCGTCGTCCTGGAACAGCACCGGGACCGGGATCGGCTCGGGCTCCACGCTGAACGCCGCGGGCGGCTCCGGCTCGACCCGCAACCGCTCGCCGCCGCGCAGCACGAGGCCCGCCTTGGGCGGGGCGCCGTCGACGGTCACGCGCCCGAGATCGATCAACCGTTTCGCCTGGGAACGGGTCAGCTCCTCGAGCAGTGCGGGAAGCGCGCGATCGAGCCGGCGGCCGGCGGCGGTGGTCGGCACGACCAGCTCGACGGCGTCGCGGCCGGAGTCGCGGGACGGCAGGGCTACCAGATGGTCGTGCGGGCCTGGGCGTTGACCTTGAGCAGCTTGTCGACCAACGCGCGGCCGTAGAAGTTCTTGCGGAACAGCTCCGGGGAGACGCGGCTCTGGTACAGCGTGCGGCCTTCCTCGATCGTCTCCTTGAGCAGCTCGAAGAGGTTGTCGTTCTTGAGCCCCTCCTCGATCTTGGCCTTGTTGTAGATCACGATGTCGGAAACGATGGCCCGCGCCACGCGCTTCGCGGCCGTCTCGTCCTTGTCGATCACCGCCATGGTCCGTCCTCCGCAACCGGGATGCTACCGGCTGGTGGCGGCCGAGTCAAACGCGCCCGGGGCCCTACCCCGCCGGCGGCGCCGGCGGCTGCTTGCGGGCACCGACCAGCGCGCGCACCGCGACGTCCAGGCCGTCGAGCGTCAACGGGTACATCGGGAAGATGCGGCGGATCGCCGACGCGGTCCCGTAGCGCCACGCCTCGGACGGCTCCGGGTTCAGCCACGCGCAGCGCTGCCAGCGCCGTGCCAGCCGCAGCAGCCAGTCCCGCCCCGGCTCCGGGTCCGCCTCGTAGCCGTACAGCGCGCCCCACGGGTCGAGCAGCTCGCTCGGCGCCATCGACGCGTCCCCCACCAGCAGCAGCTTGTAGCGGTCGTCGTAGGACCGGAGCACCTCGGAGGTCCGCACCGGCTCCTGCAGCCAGCCGTCGCGGTACAGCTTCCCGTACGGGCAGTTGTGGAAGAAGTAGTAGCGGAAGTCCTTGAGGTGCCGCGAGGCGTGGGCGGCGGAGAACAGCCGCTCGACCAGGTGCGAGTACGGCTCCATCGAGCCGCCGACGTCCATCAGCAGCAGGAGCCGCACGTTGTTGATCCGCGGCGCGCGGAAGACCAGCTCCAGGTCGCCGGCGTTGCGGCTCGTCGCCTTCACCGTCCCGTCCAGGTCCAGTTCGTCCTTGCGCCCCTCGCGCCGCAGCTGCCGCAGGCCGCGGAACGCCACCTTGAGCTGCCGGGTGTCGAGCACCCGGTCGTGGCGGTACTCGCGGAACCGCCGCTCGGCCGCGATCCGGATCGCCGACCGCGCGCCGCCCGGCCCGCCGACCCGGATCCCCGACGGGTGGCGGCCGCCCCAGCCGAACGGCGAGGTGCCGCCGGTGCCGATCCAGCGGCTGCCGCCGTGGTGCGCCTCCTGCTGCTCCTTCAGCCGCTCCGCGAACAGTTTCAGCAGCTCCTCCAGCCCCAACCGCTTGAGCTGCTCCACCAACTCCGGCCGCAGCAACTGCTGGTAGCGCAGCGGGTCGGCGAGCCACTCCTTGAGCTTCTCCGGCAGGTCGATCGGCAGCTCCAGCCCCTGGAACACCTCGAGAAACGCCTCGTCGAAGGCGTCGAAGTGCGCCTCGGACTTCACCAGCAGCGAGCGGCACAGGTGGTAGAACCCGGACAGCGCCTGCCGCTCGAGGCCCAGTTCGAGCGCCCGCATCAGGGCCAGCCATTCCTGGATCGACGCCGGGACGCCGCGCTTGCGCAGGGCGAAGAACAGGTCGAGGAACGCCGCGCCGGCGGGAGCGCCGGACGTCGGGCCGGCGGCGGAATCACTCATCGCCAGCGGTAGTCCGGACCGGGCCGGCGGGAGGTGGTGCGGCCCTGGATCGCCGCCGTGGCCGTCTCGAGATCCTGCTCCTTCTTGACCAGCGTGCCGAGGAACGGGACGTCCTTCTTCAGCGCGTCGACGCCCACGCCGCCGCGCTGCAGCGCGGCAATCCAGTCGATCAGCTCGGAAGTCGACGGCGGCTTGCGCAGCTCGACCTCGTTGCGCAGCCAGTAGAACCGCTCGAGACACTTCTCCAGGAGCTTCTGCGGGAGCTGCGGGTGGTGCACGCGCACGATCTGCGCCAGCAGCTCGGGTCCGGGGAACTCGATGTAATGGAACACGCAGCGCCGCAGGAAGGCGTCCGGCAGCTCCTTCTCGTTGTTGCTGGTGACGATCACCACGGGTCGGTGCTGCGCCGCGAACTCGTCCGAGGTCTCGAACACCACGAACCGCATCTCGTCCAGCTCGCGCAGCAGGTCGTTGGGGAATTCGAGGTCCGCCTTGTCGATCTCGTCGATCAGCAGCACGACCCGCCGGTCGGAGCGGAACGCCTCGCCCAGCGGGCCGAAGCGGATGTACTGGCGGATGTCGTGGACGTCGCGGTCGCCGAACCGCGAATCGTGCAGCCGCGCCACCGTGTCGTAGACGTAGAGCCCGTCGGCGGCCTTGGTGGTGGACTTGATGTACCAGCGCACCAGCGGCATCCCGATCGCCTCGGCGACGTTCTCCGCCAGCAGCGTCTTGCCCGTGCCGGGCTCGCCGCGCACGAGCAGCGGACGCTGGAGCGCCACCGCGACGTTGACCGCGTCGCGCAGCTCCTCCGACGCGATGTAGCGCTGCGTGCCGTGGAACCGATCGAATGCCTCGCTCATCCCGGTCACCGCCGACGGGCCCCCGAGTCGGGGCTCGGTCTAGCCCAGCAGGACCGGCGCCGCAAGCTCGAAACGGTCGAGGTCCGGGCCGCCGGACGAGGGAACCCGGAGGCCGCCGCTCGACGGCCCGTCGGACGCCCTTGACGCCGTCTCACGGCGCAAGGTAGGACGGACCGCTCCGCGGAAGACGGAGCAGGAGGAGACGACGATGAGGATCACCTTGATGTGCGTGTCCGCAGTGGCCCTGGTGCTTTCGGGCGTCGCCTGCAAGAAGAGCGCCGAGCAGGCCGCCACCGACATCTGCAACCACAAGAGCAAGTGCGAGAAGGAGGAGGCGCCGACGGCCGACGACATCAAGGAGTGCCAGGAGAGTCTCGCCGACAAGGACTGCGGCGCCGCGGCGCGGGCGATGACCGAGTGCATGATCGCCAAGGAGACCTGCACGCCCGAGGGCAAGACCGACGGCGAGGCGATGTTCGGCGCGTGTGCCGAACCGTTCGGCAGCTACATGGAGTGCATGAAGAAGAAGGAAGGCGGCAACCCGTAGCCCCGCCGTCGCGCTGCTCGAGCGGCCGGGCGACGAGCCGCACCCGGAGTTCCGCTTCCGCCGCCGCTCCGAGTCGAGCCGGGCGCCGTCCCGTCAGTAGGCGCACTCCGGCTGACAGGGATCGCACGAGGCCCAGGTCAGGTCCGCCTCGCAGGTGCACCACTGGCAGGAGCCGACGCAGCGGCCGTGGATCAGCACGCGCTCGCCCGGGCAGAAGACGTGGCTCACGTCGTCCACGCAGCCGACAGCTTCGTCGGTCGAGCCGTCGCAGTCGTCGTCGACGTGGTTGCAGACCTCGACCCCGGGCGGACCGAAACACTCGCCGAACAGGCACTCGTCGGGGGACGTGCACGGGTCGCGGTCGTCGCAGGGCCAGCCGTTGATGCGGACCCAGTCGTCGGGACAGAACGGCGACGACCCCGTGCAGTACTCGTCCGGATTGCAGTCGTCGCCGCTCCCCACCCGGCAGCGGTAGCTCGCGCCGCGCAGCGCGTCGGCCGGACAGTCGAGGTTCGTTCCGTCGCACGTTTCCGGCACGTCGCAGTCCCCGACGGCGACCCGACAGACCGTCCCGGCCGCGGCCGCCGGACAACGGTCCCGCACCTCGTCGCAGGGCAGCCCGCACGCGCCGGACGGGCACGCGCGGGCCGTGCCGATGCAGAGGCCGCCGTCGCAGGAGTCGCCGACCGTGCAGTACAGCCCGTCGTCGCAGACCAGACCGTCGACGTACGGCTCCGGGTAGCAGTCGCCGCTCCAGGCGTCGCAGAGGCCGTAGGTGCATTCGGTGTCGAGCGCCGGGTCGCAGACGACGATCGTCGCCGGGTCGACCACGCAGGCATGGGTGGACGGCTCGCAGAACAGCGTCCCGTTGCACAGGTCGCCGTCCTCGTAGGTGGCGCAGTCGGCCGTGCTCACGCACATGCAGACCGACGTCCCGCCGCTGCACCGCCCGCCGGCGTCGCAGGTCTCGCCCACGCTGCACTCGTTGCCGTCGTCGCACGGGTTGCCGAGGAGGATCGGGTTCGAGCAGCGCTGCCCGAGCATGGCGGCGACACAGCTGTCCGCGGTGCACGGGTTCCGGTCGTCGCACTCCGTGGCGAGGTGGCACGAGAACCGGCAGTCGGTCTCGCAACCGTCGCCCGAATCCAGGTTCCCGTCGTCGCACTCCTCGGTTCCCTCGACGACCGTGTTGCCGCAGAAGCCGGCGACTTCCCCGGTGTCCGCATCCGCATCCGCATCCGCATCGGCGTCCGCATCCGCATCGGCGTCCGCATCCGCATCGGCGCCCGCATCCGCATCGGCTTCCGCATCCGCACCGGCGTCGGCCGGGGGAATCGCCAGGCAGAACAGTTCGCACGCGCGCTCGGCACAGGTCTCGGCGTCCCCGGGAAGATGCTGGTAGCCGGGCTCGACAGACGGGGGAAGGCCGGGTGCCCGCGGCGCGGCCGAGAGGTGCCCTGGTTGCGGCGTGCAGGGAGATTCCGGGAACGACAGGTCGAGGCGGAACGCCTTCGGCAGAGCCTCCCGATTGTGGTAGCGTGGCGCAGGAGGGCGTGAAGATGTCGGCGAACGGCAAGCGGCTGCTCCGGGTCGGTTTCGTTCTGGCGGCAGTCGCCGGTTGCGGGTCGTCCTCCGATCCGGTACCGCATCCGATGGTCGTCGAGCTCGTCAACACCGGCGGGGACAACGTGTATCTCGACGGTTCGTACAACTACGATTGCGGCCCGCCGTACTACAAGCTGGCGGACGAAGAGGGGAACGAGGTTGTCGACCGGCCGCCCTACCTCTCGTGTCTGTGCACCGACTGCACGACCTCGGGCTGCCTGGGTCTCGCGGACAGCGGTCCGGCCTTCCTCGAGATCCCCCCGGGCGGGTCGGTGCGGGTGAACTGGCCGGGAATGCGCTATGCGTCGGCGGACGGCTGCGAGCGCGGCTGCCTGGCGGGGACGCCGGCCGGGGACGGCCCGTTCACGCTGACGGTCCCGTATCGGCGCTCGAGCCTGGTCTGTCCGGGGGGCGACGTTCCCGTCGTGGCCGACGTCGCCCCTCCGGCGGGCGACGGCCGACTCCTCGTCTGCGCCATGTCGCCCTTCGCGCGCTGCTTTGCCGGCACCGCGGCGCTGGACCGGGAGGTCACGGCCGCCTTCCGCCCGAGCGAGGGCGATCTCCGGGTCGAACTGCCGTAGCGGGCGGCGGCGGGAAGCGATGACGAGGCGGTGGACGGTGGCGGCGCTCGGGTGCCTCGCGCTGCCGTTCGGATGTGCGGGCGAGGAGCGCGTCGCGTACCCGGACGACGGGCGCACGGAGGACGTGGGCGCGCCGGACGCTCCGGGCGAGAGCTTCGAGGCCGACGCGGAGGTTCCCGTCGACGGACCGCTCGAGACCGATGCAGCGGGGCCCGCCGAGGTCGAGGAGGACGTGGCTCCCGAGTGCGACGACGGCTTCTACTTCGAGCCGGCCGACCCCGAGACGGGGCTGATCCTCTGGATCCACTACACGCATCCGACGGAGGCCTTCGTCTACGTGGGCTTCACGGTGGTCGGGGACGGGACGGCGGAGTTGGGAGGAGTCGACGTGGTGGGCGGCGGGGACGCCTACCACTGGCGGGTGCCCGCGGCGCTCCACGGGGGCGGGCTCTACACCGCGTCGTTCACCGCCGACGACGGCGAGCGGGTCGTCGCCTCCTGCAGCTTCCGGGTGCGCGACTGCGCGACACGGGCCCGCCGCCCGACCTGCCCGACCTCGGCACCTGCGAGGGGCGGGTGTGCGGCGAGACGGACGACGCGGGCCATCGTTGCACGGACTGTCCCGTGGTCGGCACCTGTCTCGACCCGCCCTCGCCGATTCATCCCGGCGGACCCGGTTCGGGCACCTGGTCGTGTCTCGATTCGGCGAGTTGCCTGGAGGAGAGCGGGCTGTGCCGGATGTGGTGTCCGGGAGAACCGTGCGACACCGTGCGCCACCCGGACGGGTGTCCGCAGGGCGTGGAGTCGTGCTTCATCGACGCCCACATCACGAACTACGAGGAGGCGTGTCGGGCCTGCTGCGAGTCGCGGCACCACGCTCCCACGGGCGAGTACGCCTGCTGGGACGCGACCCACAACATGTGTCGCTACCCGGGCGACTGCGGTCTGCCGTATCCGATGCCCTGAGGCGCCGGCGTCCGCGGCGCGCGGGAGGTCACCATGCAAATCTGTCCGAGGTGCGGCTCCGACGTCCCCGACGGCTGCGCGTTCTGCGGCAGCTGCGGCGGCAGGCTGCCTTCGGAAGGGGGCGTTCCGGGACCGCCCGTCGAGTGGTCGGCACCGCCACCGCCGCCGCCCGCCGCGGACCTCGTGGCTCAAGACCGACCCTGGGTCCGTTCGCATCCCGGCCTCGCGGCGGTGCTGACGGCCGTCCTGCTCATCGGCGCGGGCGCGGCAACCCTGTTCACCGTGGGATACCCGATGGGCTGGCCCTTGGGACCGGGCTTCAACATGCTCTTCCTCGTCCTGGGCGGCGTGTTCACCGCCGTCGGCGTCCACTCCCTGCTCAGGCCCGGCACCGTCCGAGTCGGTGGCACGACCCGATTCGGGCACCTCGTCGGCGGCCGAGCCGCCACCAGGCGCGAGGGCCGGGCGTTCGGGCTGCTGTTCGTCGCGACGGGCGTCGGGATGACGCTCGTCGCCATCCTCATGGGGCTCCTGATCGGAAACGTCGTGAGCCTTCCGAGCCCGTGACTTCGGCGGCGGCCGGGCCGCGCCCGCCGTTCAGAAGTCGGCGATTCGCGCCACGAAGTCGGGGCGGTCGACGAACGGGTTGCGATTGGCCTGGCGGGCCTCGATCGCGTCGTTGCGGGCCTGCTCCGCGACCGACGGCGGATCCTCCGCGTGCCACAGCCGCAGGAACGTCTCCTCGGTGTCCGGGATCGCCAACTCGTAGCGCGCCGCGAAGTAGAAATGCGCCCGCGCGATGTCGCCGCGGGTCGCCGCCCGGACCTCGAACGCGAGCTCCACGCCGCCCGTCACGGTGCCCAGCTCCGAGCCGCCGACGGCCCAATCGCAGGCCGCGCCGACGCAGGCGGTCTCGCCGAACGGATGGCTGCCGCGGCGGTTGTTGGCATCGGCGTCGGTCGGGAACAGATGGTGCAGGTCGCTGCGCGCCGGCTCGGCGTCCGCACCCTCCGACTGCGGCCAGCTGTGCTCGGTGTTGAACGTCCCCGGCGAGATCGTACCGTCGGCGACCGCGGTCAGGCCGGTGTAGACGCACTCCACGAGACCGCCGTGGACGTCGAGCTCGGTGAAGAGCACGAGCCGCGCCGCCTCGTAGCCCAGGCTGGTGTGGCCGGCGACGCGGTCGTGCAGCGCCCGGAGCAGCTCGAGGTCCGCGAGGTGCTCGAGGTCCTGGAGCCGGCGGTCCGGGTCGAGGGTGTCGCGGACGTCCGACGCATCGCCGCCGGTCTCGCCGTCCGGGGCGTCCTCCGTCTCGACATCCCCGTCGAACGCGCCGTCGGCGTCCGGGCCGGCCTCGACGTCCGCGTCGGCATCCGGGCCGGCCTCGACGTCGACCTCCGCCGCATGGTCCGCGTCGCCCTCGACCGACCCGTCGCCGGGCGCCGGCTCCCCGCCGGAGCAGGACGCCAGCAGGGCCCAGGCGAGCAGGAACGGCGGTGCGCCGCGGAGCATCGCCCCGAGGTGTACGACGCGCGACGCGCCGGTGCAACCTCGCGGGCGGGCGCCGGGGAGCGCGGGGAGGCGCGTGGGTACTCTGCGTTCGTTCGAGGACCCCCGTCTCGTCCCTCACGGGCCGCGGCGCACGCAGCGAACGCAGCAGGGGGAGACGGCCACGGGATGGGGATTGATGTTGGCGGTGTCGAAGTGGGCGCTCCACACCAGGTCCTCCGGGTGGTCCGCGTTGAACGACGACGACCAGAGGCAGATGCCCTCCAGGGGCGCGAGTTCGGGCGAGCAGTAGTGGCCGCCCGGACCCGGCCCGCCCCCGGCCGGACACCCCGTGCAGACGGCTTCGTAGCACCTGTCGCCGAGGCAGGAATCGGTGACGTTGCAGGGACCGCCGGTTTCCGTGGCGGGGCATCCACGGATCAACGTCCGCAACTCGGAGATCGTCGGCAGGCGCCACGAACCGGAGCCATGGCTGCCGGTCGAGAGGGTTTCGCAGTACATCGAGGCGTCGAGCCAACGCCACACGCCGCCGGGCGGGGGATCCTGCCAGCAGAGGTCGGTCGCCGGGTCATACCAGCCTCCTTCGCAAGCGGTCGGCGCGAGGTCGGCACCCGGGTCCGCCACGGCCGCGTCCTCGCCCGGCGCGTCCTCCGCCCCGTCGCGTACGTCCACGTCGGCATCGAGCCCGGTCTCCGGCAGGCAGAGGAGTTCATGGCCGCCGGGGTTGCCGTACCCAGGGTCGCAATCACAGGTCGGGAAGCCGTCCTCGACCGAACACGTGCCGTGGCCGTTGCAATCGACACCCGCACACGGATCGACCGCGTCGTTGGGAACACAGGACAGGCGGACCGGATGGTACCCGCGCAGGCAGGCGCAGTAGGCCCGCCCGCCGTCCGTGATGCAGAAGCCGCGGGACGAGCAGGTCTGTCCGTCACAGGGATCGCCGGCGTGGGAGTCCGAACACCCGAGGACCAGCAACAGCACCGCCAGGGTTCCCAGGCGGCTCGGCCGCACCGACCTGCCGGACCTCCCCGGTGCGTCGCGGACCGGTCCTCCCGTCCTCGGCGCTTCGCGTCGCCCCCCGACCGCCCGCCCGGACATCGTCTCAGACCTCGATTCCCGGTGTCCCGAGCCCCTCATCGGTCGAATCAACTCCTCCTCATCATCCTGCAAATCCGTTCCGCGGCCACGAGCCGAAGCCTGTCCCGGTCCTCCCGCCCGGTCAAGTCGTGAGTGCCAGATTCACCGCAACGTCGAGCGGGCCGTCCCGGCAGGCGCGGCGCTCCCGCCGCCGGCTCCATCGGCGGGGATCGAGTTGACATTCGCGAAGCCGTCACGAACTTGGGTCGGTCGGCCGGGTCGGAGGGGACCGGTCGAAGGAGGTGCATCATGAACACCTGCGAAGACAAGACCAGGAAGCCCGGAACGAAGACCCGGAGCGGCAAGGGGTCCGGCAGGGACCGCGGGAAGGTCCGCGCGAGGTCGGCGAAGGACGCCGTCGCGTTCCTCGCCGCATGCGACGGGCCGGACGCTCCCGCCGTGTCCACGGACTGCGGCATCAACTCGACGGTCGTCCGGTTGTGGACCGGCCGCCCGGCCGGCGCCGGCGCCCCGTGGAGCCGTCCGGGCCCCGTGTGGGTCGCGGACTGCGACTGCTTCGACGACGCCTGCTGCATCTGCTGCTGATCCCACGGCTCGGCTCGCCGCTCCTCGCACCACGATCCCGGCGGGAGCGGCGGGCCGACGCCGCCCCAGACCGCAGGACCCTACTTCGACTCCGGTTCGGAGGCGTCGGGCACGAAGCCGTAGAGGTCGACCGGGACCTCCTCGGAACCGTCGGCCCCGGCGTCCGCGTCGTCGGGGAAGCCGTAGGCCGCGTCCGGGAACCCGTACGCGTCGCTCGGCGTCGCCTCGTCCGCCTCCGGAATCCCGTACGCGTCCGACGGCAGCACGTCCTCCGGCGTGTCCGGTATCCCGTAGGCGTCCGACGGCAGCACGTCCTCCGGCGTGTCCGGAACCCCGTACGCGTCGCTCGGCGTCGCCTCGTCGATGAAGTCGAACCCGTAGGCATCCATCGGCGTCGCCTCGTCGGTGGCGTCCATCTCCACATCGGCGTCGCCGTCGTCATCCCCCTCGAGACAGCCGGCGAGCGCCAGCGGAGCGGCGGCGGCAGCGGCGATGCGCCAGCCGCGCACGCGCCGGCGGCCCGCCGCGGCCTCGGCCGTCACGCGGTAGTAGCAGTACGGGTTCTCCAGGCCGCCGCCGTTGACGGTGGCCGACCAGCGGCAGCCGCCGTGGCACAGCCGGGCGTAGCGGCAGGTCTTGCAGAACCCGCCCAGCTCCTCGGGGTCCGAGTTGCGGTTGAAGGCGAACGCCCCGGGCCGGTTCCACAGGTCGGCGAACGGCGTCTCGCGCAGGTTGCCCTCGACGTACGACGAGCAGCCGTGCCGGGCCGACGGGAGCGACAGGCAGGCCTTGAGATTGCCGTTCGACTCGAGACCGAAGTGGCTGATGCCGCCGAGGCACCCGGCGAAGGTCGGCAGGCCGTAGTGCGAGTTGGAGCGCAACGCGGTCTCGTGCGGCCCGTAGTAGCCGATGTTGTCGGCCGGCACGACGCGCAGGCCGCCGCGCTGCACGAGCCGCGCCACGGCGGGCACGATCTGCAGCAGGTCCCGCGGCTCGACCACCAGGTCGCGATGCAGGGCCATTTCGCCGGCGGGGTTGCCGAGCTGGACCTGCCACGAGTAGACGTCGAGCGTCTTGAGCAGGTCGAACATCGCGTCCAGCTCGGGGAGGTTCCGGCGGTTGATGTGCGAGACGATCGCCACGCCGATCCCCTCGGCACGCGCGGCGCGAACCGCGTCCAGCACCCGGCGATACGAGCCCGGGATGCGACGCACGAACTCGTGGGTCGCCTCGAGGCCGTCGAGCGAGAACCCCACGGCACGCAGGCCGGCGGCGCGGGCGGTGCGGGCGGCCGCTTCGTCGAACGACCAACCGTTGGAGATCATCTTCATCTGGATCCCGACCCGCGTCCCCTCCTCGACGAGACGCGGCCAGTCCCGGCGCACGGTCGGCTCGCCGCCCGACAGCACCAGCCGCTTGCAGCCCGCCGCCGCCAGCTCACCGAGCACGCGCAACGCCTCGTCCGTCGTCAACTCGTCGGGGCGCGGCGCCCCCGCGTGCGACCCGCAGTGCCGGCAATGCATGTTGCAGGCCAGCGTGATCTCCCAGACCCCCTGCACCGGTACGAACTTCTTCCGCTCGGCCATGCTCCTCCTCCTCTCTCGCCTGCAGGCAGTATGACTCGGCCCAACCGTACTGCGCAACGCCGGACGCTGCGGCTAGGGGACGACGCCGGGGTCGACGTGCTGCGCCGCCAGCATCTCGACTTCGGCGGCGAAGCTGCTGCCGAAGGTCACCCGGCGGGTCTCGGCCTCGGCCAGGTGCCGGCAGATCATGTAGATCTGGCCGGACGGGTCGCGGGGGTCGGTCAGCTCGCGCACGTGCGCGGCGTACTCCTCGCGCGAGTACCAGGCGCCGAATCGCGCCTCGAGCACCCCCCGGATCGCGGCGCAGGTCCCCCGCGCCCAGGTCGAGAAGTTGGGGTCCGCCGCCGCCAGGTAGGTGGCGACCAGGCGCTGCGCGTCGCGGTCGAGGTTGAACATGCTCCGGTTGCGATAGACCCAGTCGACCCCCTGGATCGCGAACACCGCCTGCATCCCGGCCAGATGCAGCCCGACGAACTCGTAGAAGAAGTAGCCGTAGCGCGCCGCCGCCGCCTCGGTCGTCTCGCCGAACCAGCCGGCGAATCGCTGCCGCTGCTCGGCCGTCAGGTTCTCCCACACCGACAGGTGCAGCCGGTCGTCGCCGGCATTCAGCATCACCCACAGGTCCACCACCGAGACGTCGATCGCATCGCGGTCGACCGCCGGGACGCCCAAGCTGTGCCGGCCGCCCGTCACCGCGCGCAGGCTCGCATCCAGCCCCTGGACGCGGGCGAAGATCCTGTCCACCGCCGCCCGTTCGGTCGGGCCGAGGTCCTCGTAGGCGACCGGGTCGAGCGTCATCGTGAAGTCGCAACCGGCGGCGACCGGCGCGAGCAACGCGGCCAGGAGCAGCGTCCAGGGTCGGCCTCGGGTCCGTCGTCCGTTCATCGTCACCCTCCCACTCCCGATTCCGCCTCTCCGACGGCGGCGTCCGATCCTTCGTTGCGCCGCCCGGGGTTTTCGTTGCACCCGGCGTGCCGCAGGCGCTCCCCATCGGGCGCACGGGGACGACGTTTCATTCCGG
>CAZMRP010000055.1:0-13806 GCA_964568275.1 uncultured Myxococcales bacterium | reverse complement strand
TGGTGCTCGCCGTGCAGGAACAGCTGCCGCACCTGCGCTGCCGGCGCCGGGCCGTCGTCCGTCGGCGCCGCCACGTCGTGCTTCACCCGTTCGGCGGTGAGCAGCATCCGGTGCTCGAACAGCAGCCGGTCGCCGCGGGGCAAAGCGCCCAGCTCGAGCCCCGACCGGGCGCAGAACCCGTCGGCCAGCCGCCGGGCCACCAGTGCATCGAAGTCGTCGCCGCCCACCGGGGTGAAGCGGGACAGCGACCGCAACTCCACCGCGAGGTCCGCGCCGTCCGGCCGGATTCGCGCCACACAGGCGTCGCTCGTGCCGCCTCCCACGTCGAGCAGCAGCACCTGCCGCTCGACCGCGAAGTCCGGAGTCTCCCGCGACCCCGGACGCACCAGCCGTTCGTGGAGGTAGGCGGCGAGTGCCGCCACCGGCTCGTCGAGCAGCGTCCGGGGTCCCACCGCGAGGCCGGCGAGGGCCGCCGCGTCGAGCAGTGCGCGCCGCCGGTGCACGTCGAACGAGGCGGGCACGGTGAGCACCGCCTCGCGCACGCGACCGCCCAGCCGCGCCTCGGCGGCCCGCCGCAGGCGCCCGAGCACGGCGGCCGCCAGCTTCGTGGTGTCGTACGGTCGGCCGGCCACCGCGACCTGCGGGAAGCGCCCGACGAGCTGCTTGAGCCGCCGCACCACGCGGTCGGGCCGCAGGCCGAGCTGCTCGCGGGCCGCCTCGCCGACCACCACCTTGCGCGCCGCGGGGAAGAACAGCAGCGTGGGCAGGACGTCGGCGGCCGCGTCCAGCCCGTCCTGCGGCACCGGGATCACCGTCGGCTCGATGCCGCGGGCGTCGGCCACCGGGCGGCCCCAGGCGACGAGCGAGCCGGTGGTACCGAAGTCGATGCCGACGGCCGGCGCGTCCGCGCCGCTCATCGTCCGCGGATCCCTGTTTCGGCGTCCGGCGCTTCGCGCACCACCGGACGCACGACGACTCGCCGGCCCACCGTCCATCCCGAAGCGGCGACGACCACCCGCCGGCGCCGCTCGCCGGGACGCAGGGGCGAGCCGTGGTACTCGTAGCGCGCGGCCAGCTGTCGAGCCGTCAGCTGCAGCGTCTCCCCGGCGCGGTGGACGGGCCGGACGCCGCACGCGGCCAGCCGTTCGAGCAGGCCGTCGGCCAGCAGCGCCAGCGTCTCGCCCTCCCAGGTGGGGGCCGCAGGCCGATCCCCGGCCAGGCGCGTCCGTGCCGCGAGCAGCGCGGCGAGCAGCGGTCCGCGGCCGCGGTCCTCGAGCGCGCGCACGAGGGCCGCGATCGAGCGGGTCGTCGCGCGCCGTGTCGGGAGGCGGGAAGTGTCGCTCACGCCCGCGCATCCTAGTCAATCGTCTCGGCCCGGGCCAGAAACGCTCTCGGCAAAAAGGTCGCAAACGTTGCGGCGACCCCTTGCGGAGGCGCCGTCGGCGGCGTGCAATTGGAGCTGATGCGAGGGTGCTGGATGCCGTGGACGATGCTGCTGGCCCTGGGGCCCGCCGGGTGTTCCGCCGGCGGCTGCCTACGGGCCGCGCCGGAGCCGTCGGCGGCCCGGACCACCGCCGCCCCCGCCGACCTGGCCGCGAGCCTCGTGGTCCCCGAGGCGGCGGACGTCGCGGCCGCGATCCCGGCCGCAGGCGAGGCCGCGAGCGCCGTGGCGGACGCGTCGTCGACCGCCGCCGCGGACGACACCGGCTGGAACGAGCCGCTCCCGGAGCGCGAGCCGCAGACCGAGGCGGCGCGGGAGATCGTGGCGCTGCTCCGCGTCATCGAGGAGAACCTCACCGCGACGCGCTACCAGCATCGCACGGCGGTGAGCGAACGTCGCGGCAAGTACTTCTGGGACTGCTCGGGGATGGTCGCCTGGATCCTCGCGCGCGCCGCCCCGCGCGCCCGCGAGGCGTTGCCCGACGACCGGCCGTTGGCGCGCGATTTCTACGACGCGATCGCCGAGAGCCCGCTCGACGCACCGCGGCGCGGCTGGCTCCGGCTCGCCGGGCCCGAGCAGATCGCGCCCGGCGACCTGTTCGCCTGGCGCAAGCCCGACTTCTGGGCCGAGCGGCCCAACACGGGCCATGTCGGCTTCGTGCTGTCGACTCCGCGGCCGCATCCCGACCACGCCGACGTCTGGGTGATGCGGGTGGCCGACGCGACGAAGATGCTGCACGAGAACGACAGCCGGCCGGAGGACGGAGAGGGCGGCTTCGGCACCGCCACGATGGCCTTCCGCTTCGACGAGGACGGCACGCCGATCGCCTACGGCTGGTACGGGGCCGGCCAGCCCCCCGAGACCTTCGTTCCCACCACGATCGCCTTCGGCCGCGTCAGCCGCTGAACGGCGGCGCGACCGGTCAGCCCCCGGGCTCCTCCGCCACGCCCCAGCCGGCCAGCTCGAACCGGGTGCCGAGCAGGAACTGGAAGCGCGGCGCCGCGTTGTCCTTGGTCTCCACGAACTCGGCGTCCCACAGGTTGCGGAACTCCGCGAACAGCGACCACGGACCGCGGCGGGCGCGCAGCCGCAGGTGCCCGACGGCGTGCGCGGGCAGCGTCGTCCGGTCCTCCAGGTTGCGCGGGTTGGTGTGCGGGCGCGGACCCAGCACCTGCAGGTCGAACGCCCCCTCGAGCGACCAGCGCTCGATCGGCACGCGGAACATCAACAGCAGGCCCACGGTGTGCTCGGGCACATAGTCCAGCGGCAGCCCGGTGGACAGATCCTCGGTGTGCGTGAAGGCGTAGGTCATGCGGACGTCGAACGGTCCCGGCGGCCCCAGCACCAGCTCGGCCTCCAGGCCCGTCGAGCGGTAGTCCTCGCCGTTGACCCACGGCTCGACTCCCGCCGCGAGGTCCAGACGGTATTGGATCGGGTTCTGCCCCTCGATGTAGAAGCCGGTGAGCCGCGCCCGCGCCGCGTCCCCGAGCCGTTGCTCCACGCCGCCGTCGATCGACCACAGCGTCTCGGGCTCCAGCTCGGGGTTGCCGACCGACGGATAGGGCGGGATGCGGACCCACGCCGGCGAGTACAGCTCCATCAGGCTCGGCGAGCGGAAGGCCCGGCCGCCGCTGAACCGCAGCACCGTCCCGTCCAACGGCTCGAGCGACACGCCGCCCTTGGGGGAGACGGCGAAGCCGAAGGTCGAGTGGTGGTCCATCCGGGCGCCGGCGATCAGCTTCATCCGGTCGCCCCACGGGTCGAACTCGAGCTGCCCGTAGGCGGCGGTCGTCGACACTTGGGACTTCATCCCGAACACCAGGCTGCCGTCCTCCAGGATCGCGTTGTCCCATTGGCCCAGGTCCCAAACCTGATCCACGCCCAGGACCAGCGCCCCCCAGTCCGCGAAGGCCCAGCGGCCCGAGCCCTCGAGCCGCCACGCCGTCGCCTGGTAGGTGTTCTGCTCGGGCGTGTACGGCGGCAGCGTGCCCTCGAGCACCACGGGCACGAGGTGGAAGCGGGCCCACTGGTACGACACGCCGACCGCCGCGCGCAGCTCGAGGTCGCTCCGCGGGCGCCAGCGGCCGCTGAGGCGCTGGTAGACGTCGTCCTTCTCGTTCCGGCCCTCGTTGCGCAGGTAGAAGCCGAGGTACGGGATGCGGCGCAGGTCGACGTACTGGTTGAAGCCCATCTCCGAGAAGAACAGCCCGCCGGCCAGGGTCCCCGACAGCTCGTGGCCGCGTCCCGCGTCCAGCCGGTAGTTCAGCCGGTGGTGCCGGTAGTCCAGGTTCGGCTCGCCGGCCAGCGCCAGGTAGTTGCCGGTCGTCCGCAGGTCGTAGCCCGCCGCCGCCTCGAACCACGACGCCGCGCCCGCCGCGGTGCCCGAGACGCGCACGGTGTCGTCGGGACCGGCCCCGGCCGACAGGGTCAGGCCGGGATCCTCGCCCCCGGGCAGCGTCACCAGGTTCACCAGGCCCGCCATCGCCTGTGAACCCCACAGCGCCGAGTACGGTCCGCGCACGATCTCGACGCGCCGGATCCGTTCGGTGGGCAGCAGTCCGAGGTTCGCCGAGCCGGTGAGCGCGTCGTTGACCGGTTGATCGTCGATCAGCACGAGCACGCGCGAGATCCCGCTCACGCCGCGCATCTGCAGCACTTGCGGGAACGGGTTCGCCGGTCCCTGCGGGCGGCGCACCGTGACCGCCGCCGCCCCCCGCAGCAGATCGTCCCCGTGGACCGCGCTGCGCGCCGCCGCCTCCTCGCGGCCGATCACCGTCACCGTTTCCGGGACGTTGCCTGCCGCGGTGTCGTAGCGCGTGGAGGTCACGACCGTCTCGAACGAGGGCAGGCCTTCCGGCAGCGACAGGTCGTCCTCCGGCTCCTCGTCGTCCGCTCCGGCTTCCCCGGTCTCCTCCGGCCCGCTCGTTCCGGCCGCCGACAGGCCCGACCCCGCCGGCGTTTCCGGCGCCGCGTCCGCGCCTCCCGTCTCCTGCGCCGCGGCCGCCGCGGACCACAGCAGCAGCGCCGCCGCCAGCACCGGGCCGACCGCGGGCGTCGTACGGCTCGCCGCGAGCCGGAGGGGGGAGGGAGCGCCGTTCACGGCGCGTAGGGCTCGAGCGTGACGACCAGTCCGTCCACGTCGCCGGAGAGGTCGACCGTGCCGGAGCGGTAGCCGCCGGCGAAGTCCTCGGCGGTCGGGAACGGCGGGAACCCCCCGCTGACGTCGAGCAGTCCCTGCAAGGCCCAGGTCTCGCCGCGTGGGACGTCGGTGAACCGGAACGCCGCCGGGAACCCCACCGGGGTCACCTCGAGAATGCAGTGCGGCATGCCGGCCGTGCCCAACTCGTCCATCCAGACCAGCCAGAGCTGCGCCGAGTCGGGGAACGTGCCGTCGAACAGGACCGTCCCGGACACCGACACCCCATCGGCGGCGCCGCAACTCGTCTCCGCCACGGCGCCTCCGTCCTCGGGCGCGACGTCCCCCCCTCCCGCCTCGTCGGTCGACTCCTCCGGAGCGTCCGCCGTCCCCTCGTCCCCCGACGTTTCCTCCGGGGCGTCCCCCGTCCCTCCGTCGTCCGCCGTCGTGTCCCTCCCGCCGTCGTACGTCTCGACCTCGGACTCGCAGCCGGTCCACAGCATCGCGAGCAGCGCCGGGAAACAGGCCAACATCTTGTAATTAGGCATCTTTGGTCCTTCCGGGCGGCCCCCCGGACTTGCTCCGCCTTCGGTTGAGCGGCCAGCCCGGCCGCGGCGGCCGACCGCACGAACGCAGACTACCTGTGACGTCCGGGAACGGAAGTCAAGTCCGACCGGGCCGTCCGGCCGGGGCGTCGTGCGCATCAAGCTGCTTCCGGGACGACCTCGACTTCTTACAGTCCAGACCACGCCGGTGTCCTCCGGGGCTCGCCGGGGTCGCCGCAGGACGGCGCGCCGAGCGGGAAGCGACGCCGAATCCCTCCCGACCACGTGCTGCCTTGCGGTGACTCCGGCTCCGGCCTAGGCTGACGACTGCTCCTGGACCAGGCGCGGGGAGGACGACGATGGCACGACGGCTTCGACGCAAGGGCGGCTGGCTGCTGGTGGTGCTGCTCGCACTGTGGGCCCTCGGCTGCGGCGATTCCGGCGGCGGCACCGACACCGCCGGCGACGATGCGGGCGGCGCGGACGCCGATGCCGAGATCGGCCCGGACGTCGACGTCGACGCGGATGCCGACGCCGACGCACCGGACGAGTCCGGGCCGCCCGACATCACGGGCCCCGACGACGCCGGCGGCGACGCCGAGGCCACCGGCCCGCGCACCTGCGACGAGCTGCTGCTCTTCCCGACGATCCACTCGATGGGGCTGCACATCGACGCCCCGCCGGCCGGGACCGCGACGACCGTCGTGCGCTACCGGGTCGCCGGCGATCCCGGCTGGACCGACGGCCATCCGCTGGCCGCGATCACCGGCGGCCGCCTGGCCGGCTCGCTGTTCTGGTTGTCTCCGTCCACCGCCTACGAGGTGGAGCTCGATGCGCTCGACGCCGGCGGTGCCGCCCTGGCCACCTACGCCTGCTCGGCCGCCACCGACCCGCTGCGGCCGGGGACGACCGTCGAGCGGACGCTGCACGTCCGCGCCGGCGCCGCGCCGGGCGGCGACGGCGGCGAAGAAACCCCGTTCGCGACGATCCGGGACGCGGTCGCCGTCGCCGGGCCGGGCGATCGGGTGCTGGTCCACCCGGGCCTGTACAACGAGGGGATCGAGTTCCCGCGCTCCGGCGAGCCCGGCCGCTTCATCCAGGTCCTCGGCGAGGAGGGGGCGATCCTCGACGGCAGCGACCAGGCCATCGCCGCGTCGGGCCTGACCTGGACCACCGACGGCGCCGACCCACGCGTCGCCTGGGCGCCGCTCTCCGGCACGCCGGGCTACCTGGCGCGCGACGGCGAGCGCTTCTACCGCTACAACGACCTGGCCGGCCTGCGCGCGGGGCTCGGGGACGACGACGTGCCGATGCCCGAGGGCTGGGTGGTCGACGGCGGCCGGTTGTGGGTCCGTACGCTCGGGGCGCCCGGCGCCCACACCTGGCAGGTGCCGGTGCACGAGCGGGCGTTCTACCTGTCGCGGGTCGCGTACCTGTGGATCGAGGGGTTCGAGATCCGCTACTACGGCTCGGGCGACTACGGCCGGGCGTTCTACCTGCGCGACGCGTCGCACTGCGTCGTGCGGCGCAACCGGATCCACGGCGTGCGCTCCGGCGTCGTGATCGTCGCGCGCGAGGGGACCGTCGCCGACCGCAACCTGGTCGAGGAGAACTGGATCGCCGACCCGCCGGTCGGCACCTGGCCCTGGAACGCGGTCAAGGGGACGAGCCACGAGGCGAGCGCGATCGACGTGAACGCCGGCGCGGGCAACGTCGTGCGATACAACCGCATCGAGAACATCTTCAACGGGGTCTACACCGGCAGCTGGGACGAGCAGCTCGACGAGACGCTGGCCTACGAGACCGACGCCCACGACAACGTGATGCGCCGGATCGGCGACGACGGCCTCGAGCCCGAGGGGGCGAACATCAACGTCCGCTTCTGGGGCAACGCGGTCGATACCGTCCACTCGGGGATCAGCCTCGCTCCGATCACCGTCGGCCCGGTCTGGGTGCTGCGCAACCGCTTCACCCACTACACCGGCACCGGCTTCAAGGTCTCGCTCGACTCGTCCGGGCCGGTGTTCCTGTATCACAACACCAGTTGGACGAACGACCCGGACCGCAACGGGATGGGCGTCTCGGGGCCGTTCACGAACATGACCTTCCGCAACAACATCGTGCGCGGGACGCGCTACGCCTTCGAGTGCACGATCTCGGTTTCCGGGATCGACCTGGACCACGACAACTGGCACACGGTGCGGACCGACGGCGGGCCGCACTGGAAGTGGAACGACGTGCGCTACGACACGCTGGCCGACCTGTGCACGGCCGAGGGGCTCGAGTGCCACGGCAGCGACGCCGACCCGGGCCTGCTCGACCCGGCCGGCCTGCGCTTCGGTCTCGCCGCCGGCAGCGCCAACATCGACACCGCGGTGTCGCTCCCCGGGATCAACGGGACATTCACCGGCGCCGGTCCCGACCGCGGCTACCGCGAGCAGGGCGAGCCCGAGCCGGGCTGGTAGCGACGCCGGTAGCGACGACCCGATTGACCCTCGACCCTGACCCATGATGCACTGCGCCCTCGAGCGCGCCGGGTCCGAGGCGGAAGCGCCCGCGGGCCGGCGGGAGGATGGCGATGGACGTGATCGCACGAGGCGAGGGGCCGCTGTTTTCGGATCCCGACCCGGACAAGCTCCGGGCCTTCTTCCGGGAGAAGTCGCGGGCCTTGACCAACAAGGTCACCACCGTCGCCGAGGCGGTGCGGCGGTTCGCCCACGACGGCGACTACCTGGCGATCGGCGGCTTCGGCCAGACGCGGATCCCGACCGCGGTGTGTCACGAGCTGGTGCGCCAGGGCCGACACAAGATGATCTTCGCCGGCCACACCTCGACCCACGACTTCCAGATCCTGGCCGCGGGCGAGGTGTTCGACCGCTGCGACAACGCCTACATCATCGGCCTCGAGGCCCGCGGGCTGTCGCCCAACGCCCGGCGCTACATGCAGAGCGGCAAGGTCACGATGACCGAGTGGACCAACTACGCGCTCGCGCTGCGGCTCAAGGCGGCGGCGATGGGCGTGCCGTACCTTCCCGGCCGCAACATGCTCGGCACCGACACCTTCAAGAAGAGCGCCGCGATCGCCGCCCGCGACCCGTTCACCGGCAAGATCGTCACGCTCTACCCGGCCCTGGCGCCCGACGTGGCGGCGATCCACGTCCACGAGGCCGACGTGTTCGGCAACTGCCGCCTGCGCGGCATCTCGGTCGCCGATTTCGAGCTGGCCCGGGCGGCCAAGCGGCTGATCGTCACCTGCGAGCGGCTCGTGCCGACCGAGGTGATCCGGGCCGAGCCGCACCTGACCGCGATCCCGTACTACCTGGTCGACGCGGTGTGCGAGGTGCCGTTCGGCTCCTATCCGGGGGTGATGCCGGGCGAGTACTTCTCCGACGAGGAGCACCTGCGGCTGTGGCTCAAGACCGAGGAGGACCCGGCGGCCTTCGCGACGTTCTTCGACGGCCTGGTGCGCCAGACCAGGGACTTCCAGGAGTACCTCGACCGCTGCGGCGGCGTCCGGCGGATCCAGCAGCTGCGGGCCGAGGAGCTGCTGCTCGACCTGGGACAGGCGAGGTGAGGCGATGACGACCTACAACACGATGGAGATGATGATCGTCGCCGCGGCCCGCGAGCTCGAGGACGGCAAGTCGGTCGCCGTGGGCACCGGCGCCCCCTGCGCGGCGGCGATGCTGGCGCAGAAGACCCACGCGCCGAACCTGACGATCTTCTTCGAGGCCGGCGGCATCGCGCCGATCCTGCCCCGGATGCCGATCTCCGTCGGCGACTCCCGCACCACCTGGCGCGCCGTGATGGCCAGCGGGATGGCCGACATCATGGAGACCTGTCAGCGCGGAATGGTCGACTACTGCTTCCTCGGCGGCGCCCAGATCGACCCCTACGGCAACCTCAACTCGACCTCGATCGGCGACTGGGCGAAACCCAAGGTCCGCTTCCCCGGCTCCGGCGGCGCCAACGACTTCGCCTCCTTCGCCTGGCGCGTGATGATCATCACCCCCCAGGACGCGCGCCGGTTCGTGCCGAAGATCGACTTCATCACCTCCCCGGGCTACCTCGACGGCCCCGGGGCCCGGGAGCGCGCCGGCCTGCCCGAGAACGGCGGCCCACACCGCGTGATCACCAACATGGCGGTGCTCGGCTTCGATCCCGAGACGCGCCGGATGCGCGTGGAGTCGGTGCACCGCGGCAGCACGCTGGCCGAGGTGCAGAAGAACTGCGGCTTCGAGCTGCCGCCGGCGCCGCAGCTCGGCGAGACCCCGCCCCCCTCCGACACGGAGCTCGAGATCCTCCGCACGCAGGTCGACCCGCAGCGCTACATCATCGGTCGCTGAAGCGGCTCACGCCAGCCGCTCGAAGCGCGCCGTGAAGTGGCGCAGGAACTTCGGCGCCTCGGCGATGCGCCAGCCCCGCAGCGTCTCGCGCCGCGCGTGGAGCGCCAGCACCGCCTCGGCCACGTAGTCGATGTGCGATTGCGTGTAGACCCGCCGCGGAATCGCCAGCCGCACCAGGTCCATCGCCGCCGGCGTCTCGCTCCCGTCCGGGTGCAGGCCGAACATCACCGTCCCGATCTCCACGGCCCGCACCCCGGCCTCGACGTACAACCCGTTGCAGACCGCGATCCCGGGGTACTGCAGCGGCGGCACGTGGGGCAGCAGCGCCCGCGCGTCGAGGTACACCGCGTGGCCGCCCGGCGGCTGCAGCACCGGGACGCCCGCGGCGATCAGCTTCTCCGCCAGATACTCCGTCGCGCGGATCCGGTAGCGCAGGTAGGGCTCCTCGAGCACCTCCTCCAGCCCGCGGGCGATGGCCTCGAGGTCGTAGCCCGCCAGGCCGCCGTAGGTCGGGAAGCCCTCGGTAAGAATCAGCATGTTGCGCGCGGAGGCGGCCCACTCGTCGTCGTTCATCGCCAGGAAGCCGCCGATGTTGGCCAGCCCGTCCTTCTTCGCCGACATCGTGCAGCCGTCGGCCAGCGAGAACATCTCCTGCGCGATCGCCTTCGGCGTCCGGTCGCGCTGCCCCTCCTCGCGCAGCTTGATGAAGTACGCGTTCTCGGCGAACCGGCAGGCGTCGAGGAACAGCGGCTTGCGGTGCTTCGTGCACACCGCCCGCACCGCGCGCAGGTTGGCCAGCGAGACCGGCTGGCCGCCGCCCGAGTTGTTGGTCACCGTGACCATCACCAGCGGGATCCGGTCGCCGTGCTGCTCCAGCAGCCGCTCCAGCGCCGCCACGTCCACGTTGCCCTTGAACGGGTGGACCAGCGACGGCACCCGCCCCTCGGCGATCACCAGGTCCCGCGCCTCGGCGCCGCCGAACTCGATGTTGGCCCGCGTCGTGTCGAAGTGCGTGTTGCTCGGCACGATCGACCCGGGCGCGAGCACCGTGTGGAACAGGATGCGCTCCGCCGCCCGGCCCTGGTGCGTCGGAATGATGTGCTTGAAGCCGGTCAGCTCCTGCACCACGTCGCGGAAGCGGTAGAACGAACGGCTGCCGGCGTAGCTCTCATCGCCCTGGATCAGCGCGCCCCACTGCGCCGCCGACATGGCGCCGGTGCCCGAGTCGGTGAGCAGGTCGATCAACACGTCCTCGGCGCGCAGCGAGAAGACGTTGTAGCCCGCCTCGCGCAGCGCCGCCTCGCGCATCTCCGGCGTCGTGAACTTGATCGCCTCGACCGACTTGATGCGGAACGGCTCGATGATCGTCTGGAAGCGCATCCACCAGCTCCCTGCTTCCCCCGACCCCCGAGACGCGTCCCCCATCGGGTTCCTCCCCGCCGGCCCCGCCGGCGGCAGGATGATCCACGTCCGGGCCGCCAGCGGCAAGCGGATTCGGCGCGCGGCGCGGGACGGAAGGCCCCACGCCTCAGAAGTCGAGCGGCGAGTCGGACGGCGGCGGCGCGGGATCCTCGGGCGGCGACGTCAGGGCGTCGGTCAGCAGCAGCAGCTCGAGCCGCAGCGTGTCCACGGCGGCGACGTCCCCGCCCGCCTCGCGCAGCCGCTCCGCGAGCTGCCGCAGCTGGCCCTGCAGTCGGCGCCGGCGGAACGTCTCCGCCTCCTGGTCGAGCTGCAGCGCGCGGAGCTGCTCCAGGGCGCGATACGCCTCGTCGCGGGCACCGCTGTCCCGCAGCCGTTCGTCCGCCGCCGCCGCCTGCTCCGCCTGGCGCAGCGCGACCTCGTCCTGCACGTCGCGGGCCTGATCGAGATACGTCAGGTAGGTCTGCCCGCCGACGACGCCCAGCATCGCCAGCGAGGCAACGGCGTCCTCCAC
This sequence comes from uncultured Myxococcales bacterium, assembly GCA_964568275.1. Classification (GTDB taxonomy): domain Bacteria; phylum Myxococcota_A; class Polyangia; order DRWM01; family JAAZOP01; genus JAAZOP01. Next base: position 2,405 of record CAZMRP010000055.1, on the reverse strand, counting down.
GCCGGTGGCGACGGTCACGGCGTTCCCATCCAGGCCCAGGCGCAACCCGTCGAGCAACCGGGTCGCCGCCGCCAGCCCCGCCGGCGCGGTGGGCTGGGAGGCCAGCCCGTCCACCAGCGCCCGCGTGCTGCGGCGGAGCGCTTCCAGCGCTTCCACCAGTCGCCGGGCCTGCTCCCCGTCCGCGGTCTCGAGCCGGGCCCGCAGCTCCAGTCGCGCGCGCTGCAGCGTCACCGACAGGCCCGCCGCCGTCGGCTCGGGAACCGCCCGCTCCAGGCCCGCCTCGCGCAGCAGCGTGCCGACCCGTCCGCGCAGCCCCGGCGGCAGGTTCGCCGCCGCGACGAACTGGCCTTCCGGCAATCGCCCGAAGGACGCCAGCAGCGGCGTTTCGGCGAGCGTCGGTCCCCCGGCGCGCAGGGCCGTCATCCTCGGCGCCAGCGACGGCGAGACCAGCAGCTGCGTGCGGGGCCCCAGCACCAGCAGCACCACCCCCGCCGGCTCCTCGTCCCGCTCCTCGGCCGGGTCCGCGACCGTCGGCGGCGCGACGCCGGTGACCAGCGCCTCGAGCTCCTCGGGGGACGGCTCGTCGGGGAACACCGACGTCACCCGGGCCGGCGGACGTGCCCTGCCGTACAGCGCCACCGCCCCCAGCGCGGCGGCCTCCGGCGGTGGCGCCTGTGGCGACAGCTCGAGGCCGCGTTCCAGGCACTCCCGCACGGTGTCGAGCGTCGGTCCCGTCAGCCCGATCGCCAGCTCGCCGGCCGGCCCGTCCCACCAGGCGAGCGAGGCGGTCCAGGTGGTGTCGACCAGCGCGAGGCAGGCGTTCGGCACCAGTGCCTGCAGCAGCGCCCGCTGGGTCGGCACGGCGGAGAACACCCCGCGCACGTTCAGCTCGGCGTAGACCAGCGCATCCGGCGGCAGCCTCCGCAGCGTGTCCTGCTCGGCGGCCGCGGTCGTCTTGCGGGCGCAGGCGGGGAGCAGGAGCGCAAGCAGCGCGAGCAGGCCGGCGAGGCGGCGACCGACGGCCTGCCGCGGCCCCGGCGCTCCGGCGGCGACGGCGCGTGTTTCCCCGGCCGCCCATCGGGCGAGGCGATGACGTGCCCTGCCGTTCATGGCGTGTCCTCCGCCGGTGTCTCCGCCGCTTCGTCGGGCGCCGCCGGGGACGGCGCCCCGGCGCGCTCGAGTTCCTGTTGGATCGCGTCGAGCAGCTCCTGCGGCTCCCGCGGGTCGACCCGCAGCCGCTCGCCGTTGAGGAACACCGTCGGCGTCCCGCTGATGCAGGCGGCGAGGCCGAGCGCCAGGTCGGCGTCCACCGCCGCCCGATACGTCTCGTCGCGCAACGCCGCGCGCAGCGCGGCGCGCTCCACGCCCGCCTGCTCGGCCCAGCGCTCCAGCGACGGCGGGTCGAGCTCGTCCTGGTGTGCGAACACCAGATCGTGGAACTCCCAGAACCGGCCCTGGGCGGCGGCGGCGAGGCTGGCCTGGGCGGCGAGGTCGGCGTTGTCGTGCCGGCCCAGCGGGAATTGGCGGAACACGACGCGCACGGCCCCGTCGGGCCAGCGGGCACGGACCTGCTCGATCCCCGCGGCCATCCGTCCGCAGAACGGGCAGCTGAAGTCGGAGAAGACCACCAGCGTGGCCGACGCGGTCGCCGGGCCGAAGCTCGGCGGGTCGTCGGCGAGCAGCGCCGCCCATTGCTCGGGCGCCAGCGTGTCGCCCGCATCCAGGCAGCGCAGCTGCTGCGAGACCTCGTCGTACTCCGCGACCATCGCGCGGCATTCCTCGGCCGAGAAGGTCGACAGCCGGGCGCGCACCAGCAGGCACGGGCGGGCCGCCTCGCCGAACTCGTCGCACACCAACCGGCCCAGCTCGGTGCACGACCCGCGCAACTCGTGCAGGCGCGCCAGCGAAGCGTCGACCTCGAGCAGCGCCGGACCGCAGGCCGCCTCGGGCAGGAACTCGGCCGACGACAGGGCCGCGCTGCAGGGATCCGAGTCCTCTCCCTGGTCGTCGCAGATCCGCTCGGCCCACCGCGCGCACGGCTCCGGTCCCGGATCGGGCGACGGCGCCGCCGGCGGCGGCGTGACGCAGCACAGCGGAACGAAGCCGAACAGCAGGACGAACGACAGGCGCAGCGGCATCGATCGACCTCCGGCGGCGACCGGTGCCGGGCCGCCGCGACCGGTCGAGTATATACTCCCCCTCCCCTCCGCGCGTCTTGACGAAAGCCCTCGCCGGCGGGCACCCTCGGGGTCATGCGGAGTGCCGGGGTGGGACGGTGAGCGTCGAACGAGCCGGCAGGCCTTCCGGTCCGCAGACACCCGCCGGCGTGCCGCCGCCCGGGCGCGCCCCGCGCTGTCCCCAGTGCGGCGCCGGTCTCGAGCCGCCCGCGCCGGGCGGCGCCGGGG